>DASWYH010000033.1:0-5560 GCA_036405095.1 Gemmata sp.
CGGTTTTCGCGCAGCCGAAGTTACCAAACCTCCCGCCGCACCTGATGGCCCCCACCGGTCCGCTCTCGCCCGCGGACGAGCGGAAGCAGTTCACACTCCCGCCGGGGTTCGACATCCAACTCGTCGCGAGCGAGCCGGACATCCAGAAGCCGATGCAGATGGCCTTCGACGCCAAGGGGCGGATGTGGGTCACCACCTCGTACCACTACCCGTTCCCGCCCGCGAACGCCAAGGCCACGGACAAGCTGTTCATCCTCTCGGACTTCGACCCCGCAACCGGGAAGGCGCGCAAGGTGCAAACCTTCGCGAGCGACCTGAACATCCCGATCGGCATTCTCCCGCTCCCGGACTGCAACAGTTGCATCGTGTCGAGCATCGGCGAGATCCGGAAGTACACCGACACCGACGGCGACGGCAAAGCCGATAAGTCGGAGGTGCTCTTCAGCGGCTTCGGGTTCCGCGACACCCACGGCATGTACAACTCGTACACGCTCATGCCCGACGGCTGGGTGTATGCGTGCCACGGGTTCAACAACGACAGCAGCGTGAAGGGCAAAGACGGGCACGAAATCAAAATGCAGTCGGGCAACACCTTCCGGTTCCGGCCCGATGGTTCCCGGCTCGAAATCTGGACCCGCGGTCAGGTGAACCCGTTCGGGATGGCCGTCGATCCGTGGTTCAACCTCTACACGGCCGACTGCCACTCGAAACCGATCACCCAACTCGTTCCCGGCGCGTACTACGAGAGCTTCGGCAAGCCGCACGACGGGTTGGGCTTCACGCCGCACGTCACCGCGCACCCGCACAAGAGCACCGGGCTGTGCGGGCTGGTGTGGTACGACGCGGACCAGTTCCCGAAGGAGTACAAGGACTTGATGTTGCTCGGTGACGTGGTGAGCAACTGCATCAGCACCGACAAGATTGCCTGGAAGGGCTCCACGCCGGTCGCGGTCGAGCAACCCGACTTCCTCACGAGCAAGGACCGGTGGTTCCGGCCCGTTGACATCAAGCTCGGGCCGGACGGCGCGCTCTACGTGGCCGACTTTTACAACAAGATCATCGGGCACTACGAGGTCGATCTGAAAGACCCGCGGCGCGATAAGGACCGCGGGCGCATCTGGCGCATCGTGTGGACCGGCACGGACGGCAAGGCGCCCGCGCCGAAGTTCGCGTACACGGACCTCACGAAGGAGAAGCCCGAGGCGCTCGACAAGTTGCTCGGCCACCCGAACCTCGCGGTGCGGCTCGCGGCAACGAACCAGCTCATCGCCCGCGGAGAGAGCCTGAAGGCTCACGAGAGCGACTCGGAGGTGTACAAGGTTCACCGGTTATGGGTCGATGAGGCCAGCGCCTGGAGGCACGGCCGCGGGTTGGAACAGAAGGAAGTCGGGCGCGGTTCTCCGCTGTTGGCTTCACACCATTTTCGCACGGTTCGCGCGCACGACGAATGGAACCGCGAGCACCCCGGGGCCGGAGAGGTCCAGCGTCAGCAACCCGAGCTGGCGAAAGCCGACCCGCACGTGATTCGTGCCGCGGTGGAGTGGATGGGCGGCAGCCCGAAGGCGGAGTTCGTGGCGCCGCTGGTCGAAGTGCTGAAGGCGTGCCCGGCGGACGATACGCTCCTGCGCCAGGCGGCCCGGATCGCGCTGCGGAACTGCCTGCGCGACGACCCGAAGGCGTGGCCCGCCGGGTACGCCCCGATTTATGCCGATGTGGCGCTCGCGATTCCCAAACCCGAAGCGGCGAAGTACCTCCTGGCGCAACTTGGCGCGAAGAAGCTGCCGGGTGACAAGCTCGCACCCGCCGCCGAGCACATCGCCCGGCACGGCATCGCCGAAACCGAAACGGAACTGTTCTCGGCTCTGACCGCCGAGGCGAACGCCGACGCCACGCTGGCCGCGTTCCGTGGCGTCCAGTCCCGCGGTGCCAGGCTCAGTGCGAGCACCGCCTCGGACCTGCACTCGGCCGCGCAACGTGCTCTTGGGGACGCGCAAAGCGCCGGGTGGGGGCTCCGGGTGCTGAACGTGCTGCCCACGATCGCGCCCGCCGGGTTAACGCTCACTCCGGAGGCCCGCACCACACTGAAAGGCACGATCGCAAGTGCGAATGCGCCAACCGATATTCGTGTTGGTGCCGCGGAGGTGCTGCTCCGGTACGCGCCGGCCGACGCCATCGCCGCGGTCCGAAAGCAACTCGCGGAGCCGGCCACCCCCGAAGCCGTTCGGGTGGGAATGCTGATGGCGTTTGCTGCGTCGAGTTCCAAGGACGCACAGACCGAAGCGCGCGACGCATTCAAAGACCTCCCGTACCGGGTCGCGGTGTCGATCGGCACCAGTTTGGCCGGTACGAAGAACGGGGCCGACGTGCTCCTGACCGCGGTGAAACAGGGCAAGGCGCCCCAGCGGCTCCTCCAAGAGAAAGCGATCCTCGAACGGCTCAAGGCGTCGAACCTGCCCGGTTGGGACAAGCAGGTCGCCGAACTCACCAAAAACATCCCGCCCGCCGATCAGCGCATCACGGGCCTGTTAAAGCAGCGGGCGACGGGCTTCACGAAGGTCAAAGCCGACGCCACCGAGGGCGCGAAGCTGTTCACCAAGCACTGCGCCGCGTGCCACAAGATCGGCGACACCGGCGGCAAGATCGCGCCGCAGCTCGACGGCATCGGCGCTCGCGGGGCCGAGCGCCTGCTCGAAGACGTGCTCGACCCGAACCGCAATGTGGACCAGGCGTTCCGGGCGCGGTCGATCACCACGAACGACGAGCGCACGATTACCGCGCTGGTGCTGCGCACGGACGGCGAAGTGGTGGTGGTCGCGGACCTGGAGGGCAAGGAGAAGAGCATCCCGCTGAAGGACATCGTGCAGAACCGCGAGACGCTGCTCTCCGCGATGCCCGCGAACTTCGCCGACGTGATCCCCGAGAACGATTTCTACCACCTGCTCGCGTACCTACTGGAGCAAAAGGCGAAAGACCCGCCGAAGAAATAGGGCAGAAGGATTTGTCCCCAGATCAACGTCGATCTGGGGATAAAACCCTTCTGCCTCATCCCTCGCTGAGCCCCTCGAACAGCGTCGTGCCGGGACGAATGAGCGTCGCGCCCTCTTCGATCCCGATCTCGAAATCGTTGCTCATCCCCATCGAGAGTTCGGGCAGCGCCAGCCCCGTGCGTTCCCGGAGCTGGTCGCGCAACGAGCGGAGCCGCGCGAACGCCGGGCGCGCCGTTTCGGGGTCGTCCGAGTAGGCCGCCATCGTCATCAGCCCGCGGGGCGTGACCCCCCCGAGCGAAGCGAGTTTGTCCGCGAGCGCGGGCACATCGGCCGGGGCGAACCCGCCCTTGCTCGCCTCGGCGCTACAGTTGACTTCGAGCAGCACCGGGACCGGAGTTCCGCGCTTCTGCCCGAACACGTGAAGCGCCTCAAGCACCCGTTCGCTATCGACCGAGTGAACGAGCGAGACGAGCGGAACGGTGCGGTCGAGTTTGTTCCGCTGGAGGTGCCCGATCAGGTGCCAGTTCACCCCCGGAACCGCTTCGGCTTTGCGCCACAGCTCCTGGGGCCGGCTCTCGCCGAGGTCGCGGATACCCAGCTCGGGCACGAGCGCGGCCACCTGCGGCGACACGGTCTTCGTGACCGCAACGAGCGTCACGCTCGCCGGGTCGCGGCCGGCCCGCTGGCACGCGCGAGCGATGCGCTCGCGCACGGCCGCGACGCGCGCGGCGAGCACCGTTTGCAGTTCGGATGGGTTCATCATTAGCCCGGGGGCCAGGTCATGTCGCGCCCGCCGAGCAGGTGCATGTGCAAGTGCGGGACCGTCTGCCCGCCGTGCTCGTCACAGTTGATCACCAACCGATAGCCCTGAACGAGCCCCAGTTCCTTCGCGAGTTTCACGGCGACCAGGTGCAGGTGCCCGATCAGCGCCTGGTCCTCCGGTGAAACGTCCGCGTGGGTGCGGATCACCTTCTTGGGGATGATGAGCACGTGAACGGGCGCCTGCGGCTTGATGTCGTGGAACGCGAGGCACAGGTCGTCTTCGTAAGCGATCTTCGCGGGAATGGTTTTGTCGATGATCTTCAGAAAGAGATTATCGGCGAACATGTCGGGTTCCCCAGCGGGTGCGAATGGGGTTACCATATCGGCCGTCACCGGCCCCCCCAACCCCTTCCGGACGAGGTGCGTTCGGAACCAAAACGAAAGTACAACGGGAGTGCGGGATTCCGTGTTCCGCCCTTCCCATTCCGAGCCGAATAGAAAAGGTGTTTCCGATGCCGTGGGTGGTGGGGATCGACGAAGCGGGCTACGGCCCGAACCTCGGGCCGCTCGTGCAGGCCGCGGTCGCGCTCGGCTTGCCGGAAGGCGACCCGGCGGGTTGGGACACGCTCAAGGCGGTTGTGCGCCGGGCGCATGAGAAACCCGACGGCCGGTTGCTGATCGACGATTCCAAGAAGGTCTACACGCGCGGCGGCCTCGCAGCGCTCGAACGCGGTGTGTGGGCCATCACCGGGGCCGAGCCGTCCCGGGTACACGACTTCCTGTGGAGCGACGAGCTTCCGCCGTGGGGCGAAGACCTGAGCGCGGAAGCCTGGTTCGACGGTGACGACCTCATGCCGTTCCACATCGATGCGGAGGGCGCGTGGGCCGAGTCCGAACCGGTCCGCGCCGCACTGGGGGGGCGCTGGACCGGCGACTACCGCATCGTGCCGGCGCCGCGTTTCAACCAGATCGTTGATTTCTCAAACTCGAAAGCCACCGTGCTCAGCCGCGGGCTGATCGATCTCGTCGTGTCCCTCACGGGCGCGGTTCCGGGCGACGGCGAGCCGCTCGTGTTCCTGTGCGACAAGCAGGGCGGGCGGAACTTCTACGCCGGCATCGTGCAGGAAGCGTTCCCCGGCGGCTGGGTCATCGCGGAGCGCGAAGGGGCCGAAGAGAGCCGCTACCGGATCGAGAACCTGACGCGCGCGGTGACAATCAGCTTCCGCCCGCGCGCGGACGGCGACAGCGTGGCCGTCGCACTCGCGTCGATGCTGTGCAAGTACCTGCGCGAAGTGTGCATGCGCCAGTTCAACCGGTTCTGGTCGGCACACGTTCCGGGGCTCGCGCCGACCGCCGGGTATCCGGTGGACGCGAAACGGTTCTACGCCGCGATTCGGCCCGCGATGGCCAAACTCGGCCTAACGGCCGATCAGGTGTGGCGGAAAAAGTGAGTCGCTAATCCAGATCCCACACCACGATGTCACCGGTCGCGGAACCGGCCGCGGCGAGCGTGCCGTCCGGGCTCACTGCAACCGCGCTTAACCGATCAATCTGCCACGTGTACCGGTTCACGCGGCCCAGCGTGTGCGCGTCGAACACGTGAACCGTTTCATCGTTACTGGTGACGAACACGCGGCGCCCGTTCGGGTGGAACGCGAGCGCCGTGAAGTGCTTCCGGCTGTCGTTGCGCGCCAGGCGCGGTTCGCCGCCGCCCGGGAGCGACCACGCGAGCAGGGTCATTTCGTGAACACCAACGACCTGTTCCCCGGACGGCTGGAACTGGAGCTTCCCCGCGTAGCTGTACGGGTACG
>DASWYH010000034.1:0-3922 GCA_036405095.1 Gemmata sp.
TCTGGTTCGGGGTCGGCGCGGTCGCCGGCCTCGCGTTCGCCTTCTGGTTGGTGACCCAGACCCGAGGTGAGCCGTGAGCGTGAAGTACGCGCCGGTGAAGTGGAACCGGAACAAGGAGCAGTACGACGCGGTTGTGCTGGGTGGAATCGCCGCGTACCTCGCAGCGTTTTTGGCCGTGGGAAGCGCCGCGTGGACCGGCGACCGCGCGATTTCGTTTCCCATCCTCCTGATGCGCGCCCTCGGCACGTGTGCCTTCGTCTTGCTTCATGTGGTGCTCGCGATCGGGCCGCTCGCGCGGCTCGACCGGCGGTTCACCCCGCTGGTGTACAACCGCCGGCACCTCGGCGTTGCGACGTTCTTGGTTGCGCTCGGCCACGCGGTCGTTGCGGTCGGCTTTTATCACGGGTTCGGGCTGTTGAACCCGCTCGTATCGCTGCTCACGCCCTCGGGAGCGGCCCCGTTCGAGTGGTTCGGGCTCGCGGCGCTCGCGGTCCTCTTCCTGATGGCCGCGACGAGCCACGACTTCTGGCAGAAGGTGCTCGGTGGCAGCGCGTGGAAGTGGCTGCACATGCTCGTGTACCCGCTCTACGGGTTGCTCGTCGCGCACGTGCTGTTCGGGGCACTGCGGTACGAACCCAGCCCGGTGTACCCGATCCTTCTGGGGACCGGGTGCGCCGGACTGGTCGGGTTGCACCTCGCGGTCGGGCTGCGCGAGCGCCGCCGGGACGAATCGCCCGCTCCGGCGGGAGCACCGGCCCGAATCCCGCTGGCGGTGGGGTGGGTCGATGTGGCGGCGGTCGAAGAGATCCCCGAGAACCGGGCGAAGGTGGTGTGCCTGCCCGGGCGCGAGCGGGTCGCGGTGTTCAAGTACGACGGGCGCGTGTCCGCGGTGACGAACGTGTGCGCCCACCAGCGCGGGCCGCTCGGCGAGGGCAAGGTCGTGGACGGGTGCGTCACCTGCCCGTGGCACGGGTGGGAGTACCGCGCGCCCGACGGCTGCTCCCCGCCCCCGTTTCAGGAGCGCATCGCGACCTATCGGGTGAAAGTGGTGGGCGGGCGCGTGTTCATCGACCCCGACCCGCTGCCCCCGGGGACGCCCGTCGAACCCGCACTGATTGAGGACACCTTCCATGCCACCCGCTGACGCCGACCGCGACCAATTCTTCATCGGCTGGTTCCCGGTGCCGCCCGGCTACGCGCGCGTGCTCGTCCCGACCGCACTCGTTCTGGTGCTCGCACTCGTGGCCACTGGTGCGGTGCTCGCGTGGGCGCAGCGGTCGCCCGGTCCGGGCGTGTGGGACGACGGCGCCACCACCTTCACCGGAATCGTGTTCGCGGAACCCTACGCGATGGTCCGCGTCCCTCCGGGCGCCCCCGGCGGCCCTCCCCGCACGGTGCTCCTCGTCGAAGAGGGCAAGTTCGGGGCTCAACCGCGGGCGGGCGCGCTCGACGGGAAACCGGCGCGCGTGAGTGGCACGCTACTTTCGCGTAGCGGGCGGTTGATGCTCGAACTGGCACCCGGAGAGGAGGGCCTCCGGGCCGCGGACCTGAGCGAAGCCGAGCGAGCCGCGCTCCGGCGCTCACCGCCCCGGGCACGAGGAGCGGTGTCGCTCCGCGGAGAGATCGTGGATTCGAAGTGCTACCTGGGCGCGATGAAGCCCGGGGCCGGGCGAGCGCACAGAGGTTGTGCGCGGCTGTGCCTGAGAGGTGGCGTCCCACCGCTTTTCGTGGGCGAAGGCGGTGGGACGCTGTACCTTCTCACCAACCCCGCTGGCGGCCCGCTCCATCCGCTTTACTTCGATCGAGCCGGAGACGCCCTTCGCCTTTCCGGGGAGTGGGAGGAGTGGGACGACCTGCACGTGCTGAAGCTCGCGCCCCCTGCCGGGTGATGCGGGGGTGTTTCGCGGCCGGTGGGGAGCCCGGCCGGAGGCGTCCGCAGTTAGCCCCGTGCGAAGCGCACGCAACCAGGGGGTTGGTTCCGGGTTACGGTTGCGCCGCCGCGAACCGCTGTTCGGCAATCGCGTCCACCGAAACCGGGACGATGACGAACGGCACACCCCGGCGGCAGTACGCCCGTTGCAGCGCGAAGACGATGTAGTTGTGCAGCCAGCGGGTCCACACCGTTTCGTACTGGAAGGACAGTTGGCCGCCGAACACGACCGCCGTGGGGTGCCGGGCCAGCACCTCGGCGACGAGGGCCTGGATCGTCTCGCTCACGTCGCGCCCGAGGGCCGTTCGCGCCTCCGCTTCGAGTCCGCACCGGCGGCACAGATCGGTGAACCGGCGGGCCTGCTCGTCGGTGTCGGCGCGCAGGCGATCGAGTTCTTCGGTTCCCTTGAATGACCCGGCATCGACCGCGCCGACCAGGACGAACACGCACCGGTCGAAGGTGCCGGGGAACATGCGGAACACCTCGAAGAAGGTGCGCACGCCGAGCCCGTTGTACCCGTTGCACAACAGAACCGCGGTGCGCCCCCGGCCCGGTTCGGGGCGCCCCCCGGCGACGGTCGCGGCCCCCTCAAGTGTGGGGCGTTCGTCGTCGAGCCGGCGGAGGCGGTTTGCGACGCGCGCGTAGTGCCACCGCACCGAGTACGCCACCCCGACCACCGCTGCGGTGACGAGCACGGTCACCCACCCGCCCTCAAAGAACTTGATCGCACACATGGCGATCAGGATCGACCCCGTCAGCACGAACCCGACACCGTTCACAGCCAGCCCGCGCACCCACGGTTCACCCCGGCGCCCCCGCTTCACCCAGTGGACGCACATGCCGAGCTGCGACAGCGTGAACGTGAGGAACACGTTGATGCTGTAGAGCACCACCAGCAACCCGACCGACCCGCCGGAGGCGACCAGCACCGCGAGCGCGGCGCCGCCCATCAGCAGGATGCCGTTCTGCGCCACGAACCGGTCCGAGAGGGTCGCGAACCGGTTCGGGAACCAGCGGTCGACGGCCATCGTTGCCAGGACACGCGGACCGTCGAGGAACCCGGCCTGTGCGGCGATAAACAGTAGCGCCGCCGCACTCGCCATACTGGCCGCCACGAACCCGGTGCCGAGCCACCCGGGCCACCCGCTGGTGATCGCCTCGAACAGCACCGCGTTGAGCGTCTTGCCCTCGGCCGGTTGCACCCCGACGAACAGGTACGCGAGCAACAAGCCGAACACGGTCACGGCGAGCGAAACGCCCATCAGGGCCATCGTGCGCTTCCCGGTCTCGGCTCTCGGCTCGCGAAGAGCGGGGAGCCCGTTCGAGACGGCCTCGATACCGGTGTAGGTGCCCGCGCCGACGCTGAACGCGCGGAGCATCACCACGACCATCCCGAGCAGTCCCAACTCGGTGTGTGCGGCGCGGATGTCGCGCCCGGTGCGCTCGGATATGGCGGCGAAGTCGCTCAGGTGCAGCCCGACCGCGAACAGGATGGCCGCCGCGTGTGTGGCTACGAACACGAAGAACACCGGCGCCCACAACAGCACCGACTCGCGCACCCCGCGCAAGTTCACGGCCGTCATCGCCAGCACCCCGGCGCACGCGAACGGCAACTTCCACGGCTGGTATTGGGGCGGCGCGAGCGAGAACAGGGCGTCCGCGCCGGCCGCGATCGAGATGGCAATGGTCAGCACGTAATCGACCAGCAGAGCCGACCCCGACACAACCCCGGCCCGGGTGCCCAGCAACTTGCTCGCAACGAGGTAACCTCCGCCGCCGGAGGGGAACAGTTCGATGATCTGCCGGTAGCTCAGACAGAGAATCGTAATGGTTGCGACGCACGCGAGCGCGACGAACACGGCCAGCACCGGATGGGCGCCGAGCGCTTTGTAGGTCTCTTCCGGCCCGTAGCACGACGAAGAGAGCCCGTCGGCCCCGAGGCCGACCCAGGCGAGGATCGCGACGAGAGAGATCTTGTGAAACAGCGTGCGG
>DASWYH010000035.1:0-2549 GCA_036405095.1 Gemmata sp.
GTTCTTCGGATCGACCGTGCTCCCCCACACGTTCGTGAACACCTTGAAGTGCCGGTCCACGCGCACGTCGTAGCCGTAGCTGGTCACCCCGTAGGAGATCACTCCCGGCCGGTGCTGCTGTGGGGCGAACGGAACGATCTTCACGTCGCGCTCGATCATCCAATCGGGAAGAACGCCCATCACCTCGTCTCCTGCGCATTGACTCCGTATCTCCTATCGGTTACGCGGCCCACGCGACTCCACGAAACGCGCGAGAACCCCTCTCCCCGGCGCGATCCGCAAGAACCGCGGTAGCGGCCCCGCACCCCCGGCCGATATAACTGACGATCCCCGAACGACCGCTGATCGCGAGGAACACCATGCCCGCTGCCGTGCTCGTTCTGAGCTTCATAACCGCCGGGAACCCGGTCTCCGAACCACAAACGGAACTGTGGCAGGTCGCGCCGGACACCTGTCAGAAGCCCTGGGTCGTGCCCGAAAAGCCGAGCGAAAAGACGCGGGCCGTGGTGCTCCTCCACGGGCTGTACCTGCACCCGCTGCGCCCGGCGAAGGCGACACAGCCCTGGATGCGCCCCTGGCAACTGCCGAAAAGCGGGCTCGTGAAGACGCTCGCCGCCGAGTTCGATGTGTTCGCCCTCGGCTACTCGCAGGTCGTGAGCGTGGACGAAACCGCAGAAGCCCCGGGCTTGCGCACGGCGGTCGAACAGCTCCGAAAAGCCGGCTACACCGACGTGGTTCTCGTCGGACACTCCGCCGGCGGGCTGATCGCGAAACGGTTCGTGGAGGTGTGCCCGAACGCCGGGGTGACGCGCGTCATCACCGTTGCCGCGCCCTATGTGGGTGTCGAGGCCGCGAACCTGGGGCTCGGTTACCGCAAGGTCCAGGCGCCGTTTGTGGAATCGCTCACCCCTTCCGCCCGGATCGGGGCCACGAAGGCGAACAAGTTCCCGCTCGGAAACGAGATCGAAATCGTGTGCGTGGTGTGCAAACTCAAGCACCTCGAAACCGACGGGCTGGTGAAGGTCCGCAGCCAGTGGCCCGAGGAACTTCAGCAGCGCGGCGTCCCGGCGGTTCTCACGCTGGTCAACCACTTCGAGGTGATGGACGACGCGGACACCGCGAAAACCATCCTCAAACTGGCAAAGGGGAAGCTCACCCGCTGGTCGCCCGAAGAGGTGGAAGCCGCCCGAAAGGTGCTGTTCGGCGAGCACACCGCGCACGGCGCCTTCTTCCACCGTCAGGCAAAATAGCGCGAGCACATGAAAGCGACGTGGCCCCGGCGTTCAAGGGTGTGAAACACGGAAGCAAACCGCCGGGGCCACGCCGAACCATTCTACGCGACTAACTGCCCAACTCTGTTGCTCCCGCACGCGCCCCGAGAGGAACGCCATTCCGATGTCACGCTGGCTGTTCAAAGAAGAACCCGAGACGTACAGCTTCGCCGACCTCGAACGGGACGGCCAAACCACCTGGAGCGGCGTCAGCAACGCGCTCGCACAGAAGCACTTGCGCGCGGTGAAGAAGGGCGATTCTGTGTTCTTCTACGCCACCGGAAAGGTGAAAGCGATCGTGGGCATCGCCGAAGTGACCTCTGACCCGACCCCGGACCCGACCGACGTGAGCGGCAAGTGTGTCGCCGTTTCCATCAAGCCGCTGCGGCCACTCGCGAAGCCGGTCACGCTTGCCACCGTCAAGGCCGACAAAGCGTTCGCGGAATGGGAACTGGTGAAACAGGCGCGGCTGTCGGTGATGCCTGTACCGGATGCGCTTTGGGAGCGTGTCGAAGCGCTGGCGCAGGGTTAAACGCATCGCGGCGCGCCTGCGGCGCTGCCCAATCCACCCGAACCTCTCCACTCCTCGAAGTGCCCTTCCACCGCCCGCCGGGCGCGGCTATCAATCATCTCGCCATCACCAGGTGTACGCGCTGCCAGTGCTACGCCGACTCGCCGTAAGTCGTGAGCCAGCAACCATGTCCATCGATCAACTGACCGAGCGCTTGCCGCCCCAAAACCGCGACGCCGAACGCGGGGTGCTCGGCGGCATCCTGCGCGACAACGACACGCTGCCGGTGGTCCAGCAGCACATCGTCGCGGACAACTTCTATTACGACGCGCACCAGAAGATCTACCAGGCGATGAATGACCTCGGGACCGAAGGTCAGCCCATCGACCTCGTCATCCTGTACGAGCGGCTCCGCAAGAACAAGCAGATCGAAGACATCGGCGGCCCCGACTACCTCGCCGAACTGTGGGCGTCGGTGCCGACCGGGGCTAATGCGGAGTACCACGCGAAGCTCGTGAAGGATGCCGCAATGGTTCGCGGGTTGATCCACGCGAGCAACGAAATTCTCCGCGACGCCTACGACCGCACCCAGTCCGGCGACGAACTGGTTTCGCAGGCCGAGCGCAAAATCATGGAGGTGGCGAAGCAGGGCATGGTGGGCGAAACCGCCAAGCTCGCCGATGTGGTCAGCGAAGCGTTCACCCGGCTCGACTCGCGCATCGGCAAGGACAACTTGGCGGTCAGCGGGCTGCCGACCGGGTACGTCG
>DASWYH010000036.1:0-13127 GCA_036405095.1 Gemmata sp.
CCTCTTCCTGCTTCGCCAGAGAAATGAGACAGGGGGGCGTGATCCCGAGCGCTCGGAACGCCTCCACGGCGGCGTTCAACTGCCCCTTTCCGCCGTCAATCAAGAGGATGTCGGGGAACACCTCGTCCTCGTCGCGCAGCCGCCGGAACCGCCGGGTCACGACCTCACGCATGCTGGCGAAATCGTCCACACCGCTAACGCTCTTGATCTTGAACCGCCGGTAGCCCGGCTTGAACGGGAGCCCATCCAGGAACGACACCAGCGACGCCACGGTGTCCTGCCCGCTTAGGTGCGCGATGTCCATCCCCTCAATGGTGCGCGGCGTTTCGGTCAGCCCCAGCACCTTGCGCAGCCCGATCAGCCCCTTCTTCGGGTCGATCGGGAACACCTCGGGCTGTACGTCCTTCGAGGCGTCCCCGCGCATGTCGAGTTTCTGAATCGCCGCGATCTCGTCGCGGATCCGGCGCGCCTTTTCGAAGTTCAGTGCCTCGCTCGCGGTGAGCATCTCGCGCTCCATGCGCCGGACCAACTTCGCGGTCTTCCCTTCGAGAATGAAAATGAGTTTCTTGATCTGGGCGCGGTAGTCGTCCCGCGACACCCGCAGATTGCACGGCGCCGTGCAGCGCCGGATGCTGTGCAGGAGGCACGGCCGGAACCACTTCCAGCGGTCCTCGCCGGTTTTAATGTCGAGCGAACAGGTGCGGAACTGTAACAACCGCTGGAGCACGTCTACCGCGATCCGGAGCGGCTTGGTGCTCGTAAACGGCCCGTACAACCGGACCCCTTTGCGCCGGGGCTTGCGCGTGATCTCGACCCGCGGGAACTCCTCGCGGGTGCGAATTTGGAGGTAGGGGAAGGTCTTGTCGTCCTTGAGATCTTTGTTATACCTCGGGCGCAGGTCTTTGATCATCCGCGCTTCGGTGAACACGGCCTGAATGGCGTCCGCCGTCTCGATGTAATCCACGTCCTTGACCAGCGGCATCCAGTCCCGGATGCGGGCGTCGTTCGCGGCCTCTTTGCTGAAGTAAGAGGACGCCCGGCTGCGGAGGTTTTTGGCCTTCCCCACGTAAACGACGTTCCCGCCGGCGTCCTTCATGAGGTACACGCCGGGCGTGGTCGGAAAGGTGCGGGCCTTCGCGGCCGGGTCGCGCGGATCGGGGGTCTGCCCGCTCACGGGCGGAACCGGGTCTTCGATCATGGGACGTGTCCTCACGTTCACCGCCATTGTAGTCACGCAATGGCGCGCGCGGAAGGCGTGAAACCGAACCACGGCTCGCGAGCGGCGGCTCCGAAACTGGGCGCCCTGGGCATCCTGTGCTACGGTTCTCGTGACACCTGAACCGGTCCGGGCCGGGTGCGACCGCCGCCCACCGTTTCACGTCACGAGCGACCTGATGTCCCGATACCGCTCTCCCTGGCTCGGTCCGGTCGCGCGCTTCTTCGGCGTCGTGGGTGTCTATTTCGCTGCGGCCCGGCTCGGGGTCGCGTTCACCGTCGAGCCGGAGGGGATTGCGGTTTTCTGGCCCCCGGCGGGGTTGCTCCTCGGGTATCTGCTCCTCACGGACCGGCGGAACTGGCCGGCCGCCCTGTCGGCCGCGTTCGTGGCCACCATCGGGGCAAACCTGCTCGTCGGCAAGTCGCTCGGGGCGAGCCTCGGGTTCGGTGTCGCGAACGCGCTCGAACCCGTTGTGGGTGCCTGGGTCATTCGGTCCCTCCGACCCGGAACCTGCCGGCTCAATTCGCTTTTCGAATTGTTTCTCCTGTTCGGGGTGCCCATCGGGATCTGTGCGGCCACTGCCCTGTTGGGTGCGGCCGCCGTTGCGGCCACCTCGAACGCACCGTTCTGGTCGGTCTGGGAAATTTGGTGGCGGGCGGACGCGCTCGGCATCACCCTCTTTGCCCCGCTGGCGATCTGCTGGAGCGACCAGACCGCTTCAACCGGCGGGCGCCACGCGCTGCGGAAAAACATCGAAACGTGCGTGGTACTCGCGCTGCTCGCGGTCATTTCTTGGGGCATCTTCGCGACCCCGACTGAGCGGAAGCCCCTCCTCCTCGCGCTCCCGTACCCGGTGTTCCCGGTCCTGCTCTGGATCGCGATCCGGCTCAACATTCGTGACACGGCGGCGGCAATTGTACTCGTCTCGCTGATCGCCGCCTGGGGCGCCACCCAGAGCCTCGGGCCGGTCTCCGTTTCTCACCTCGCAGCGGCGGACCGGATACTCGTGATCCAGGGGTTCTGTGCGGTCGTGAGCCTCTCGACGTTCCTCCTGACCGTCGCCACCGCGGAGCGGCGCCAACGGGAACGAGAGGTTCTCGCGCTGAACGAGGCGCTCCGCCAAGAGATGGCGGAGCGGCAATCGGCGTTCGAGAACCTGCGGACCCAAAAGCAGATACTCGAATCGATCCTCGACCGCATGGGGGAAGCGGTTCTGGTGACGGACCCCGCGGGCGGCATCATCTTGGAGAACCGGACCTTTCGGAACCTGAGCGGCGCCCCGGCTCCAGGTACTCAGCCGGTCTGGTCCCGCACATTCGGGGTGTACCTGCCGGACGGAAAAACGCTCTGCCCAAGCACGGACCTCCCGATCTTCCGCGCGGCGCGGGGCGAGGCGTGCGACAACGTCGAATTCGTACTCGTCACCGAGGCGCACCCGAACGGGTTAGCCGTGAGCGTGACCGGGCGCCCGATCATCGGCCCGACCGGCATCGAGGGGGCCGTGACCGCGATCCGTGACGTGTCGGCCGCTCGCCGGGCCGAACAGGAGCTGCGCGAGAGCGAACTGCGCTTCCGGTCCCTGGTGAACGGGATCCGCGACTCCGCGATCTTCATGCTCGACCCGGCGGGACACATCGCCAGCTGGAACGTCGGGGCCGAGCGGCTCAAGGGGTACACCGAACCCGATGTCATCGGCAAGCACGTCTCGCTCTTCTCCCCCCCCGAAGAGTCGGACAAAACGGGCACCAAGTTGCGGATCGCATCCGAGCACGGGTTTTACGAGGAAGAGGGGTGGCGGGTCCGAAAGGACGGCTCGCGGTTCTGGGCACACACCGTGATCTCGGTGCTCCACGGCTCCGCGGGGCAGATCCTGGGGTTCGCCAAAACGACCCGGGATCTCACCACGAAGCGCGAAGCGGAGCGCGCCCTCCAGCGGTCCGAGGAGCGGTTCCGCGCGATCTTCGACCAGACGCTCCAGTTCATCGGCCTGATGTCGGCCGACGGCACGCTCCTGGAAGCGAACCGGACCTCACTGGCGGCCTCGGGCGTTCGTGAGGGGGAGGTGCTCGGACGGAAGTTCTGGGACACCCCCTGGTGGGCCCACGACCGCCCCCTGCAGGAGAAGCTCCAGGAGGCGGTGAGCCGGGCCACGGCAGGCGCAACGGTCCGGTTCGAGGCGCACCACCCGGCCACCGACGGCGGCACGCTCTGGGTGGACTTCTCCCTCAAGCCGTACATCGCCGAGGGGAACGTATTGTACCTCATCCCGGAGGGGCGCGACATCACCGACCGGAAGCGCGCCGAGTTGGCCCTGCGCGAGAGCGAGGAGCGGTTCCGCAGCGCGTTCGAGTCGGCGCCCATCGGGATGGCCCTCGTCGCCCCCGATGGGCAGTGGCTCCGGGTGAACGGCGCGCTGTGCGAGTTGCTCGGCTACACCGCGGAGGAACTGCTCACGATCGATTTCCAGCGCGTCAGCCACCCCGACGACCTCGCCACCGATCTCGCCAACGTGCGCCGGGCTCTCGCGGGCGAAATCAGTTCGTACCAGATGGAGAAGCGGTACTTCCACCGGCAGGGGCACACCGTTTACGCCCTGCTGTCGGTCTCGCTCGTCCGGGACGGGACGAACGCGCCGGTGACCTTCATTTCGCAGATCGTGGACATCTCGCACCGGAAGCGGGCCGAACAGGCGCTGGCGGCGAACGAGGCGCTGCTCCACCAGTTCGTCACACACGCCCCGGCCGCGATCGCCATGCTCGACACCGAGATGCGGTACGTCCGGACCAGCAGCCGGTGGATCACCGACTACCGGTTGACCGGACAGAGCATCATCGGCCGGTCCCACTACGACGTGTTCCCGGACATTCCCAAGCGCTGGAAGGAGATCCACCGGCGGGTGCTGACAGGCGCCATCGAGGCGTGCCCGGAAGACCCGTTCCCCCGGGCCGACGGGGGAACCGAGTGGCTCCAGTGGGAGGCCCGCCCGTGGCACGAACCGGGCGGCCGGATCGGCGGGCTGATCTTCTTTACCCAGGTCATCACCGCCCGTGTGGAAGCGGCCCGGCGGGCTACCGTTCTGCTCACCGCGGCCCGAGCCCTGGCCGAAGCGACCGCCACGCCGGCGGTCGTCGCCGACTTGATCCGGGTGGTGTGTGGTGCGCAGGGGTGGGAGGTCGGCGAGTTCTGGCAACTGTCCGCCGCCGGAACGGCGCTGGGGTTCGCCGGGGGCTGGTCGGCTCCCGAGGTGTCCGAGTTCGCCGCCCCGTACTCGGCGCGGACGTTCGCGCCCGGCGTCGGGCTCCCGGGGCGCGTGTGGGCGTCCAACCGCCCGCACGTTATCCCCGATCTGGCAGCCGATCCGGAGTTCCTTCGCCAGAAAGCGGCTATCGAACACGGGCTCCGCACCGGGATCGCGGTCCCGGTGGTGGTGGGGGGGCGCATCGTCGGTGTGTTTGTCTTCCTCACCCGCCAAACGAACCCGCCCGCACCAGAAGACCTGGCGCTCCTGGAGGAGTTGGCCAGCAAGTTCGGTCTGTGGGTGGAGCGGAAGCGAACGGAAACTGCGCTCGCCGAAAGCGAGGCTCGGTTCCGGGCCGTCTTCGATGCGTCCCCGTCGGGCCTCGTTCTGGTGGGCCGCGACGGGCGAATCGCCCTCGCCAACGAGCTGACGCACCAACTGTTCGGCTGGGAAAAGGACGAAACCACCGGAGCCCCGATCGAACGGTTCGTGCCGGACCGATATCAGAGCCGCCACACGGCCGACCGGGGCGCCTTTTCCGCTGCTCCCCAGGCCCGGGCGATGGGCGCGGCTGCGGAACTGACGGCCCGGCGCAAGGACGGGAGCGAGTTCCCCATCGAGATCGGGCTCACGCCAGTGCGGGCGGGTGGGGAGCAGTTCGTCCTGGCCTCCATTGTGAACATCACCGAGCGCAGGCGGGCCGAGGACGCGCGGCGGCTCAGCGAGGAGCGGCTCCGCCTCGCCCTGGAGAACGCGAAGCACGGCCTGTGGGACTGGGACGTGGCGGGTGGGACCGTCTTCCACGACGACCTGTGGGCCGCCGTCCACGGGTACGCGCCGGGTGAATTGCAGCTCAATTACACGTGGTGGGAGGCGAGCATCCATCCCGACGAGCGGTCCAAGGTGCTGACCGCCCTGAGCAGCGCCCTCGCTTCGGACAACGCCCTGTACGACGTGGAGTACCGGGCCCGGCGAAAAGACGGGACGTGGGTGTGGGTGAACACGCGCGGCCGGGTCCAAAACCGGGACGCCTCCGGCAAGGCGCGGCGGATGATGGGCACCCTCCACGACGTGAGCGCCCGAAAAGATGGTGAGGAGGAACTGCTCCGCTCGGTCCGGGAGAAGGAGGTCATGCTGCGCGAGATCCACCACCGCGTGAAGAACAACCTGGCCGTCATCTCCAGCCTGTTCCACCTCCAGGCCGGAACCGTGCAGGACCCCCAAACCGCCCAGGTGCTCCGCGAGGCTCAAGATCGGGTGCGGTCGATGGCACTGGTTCACGAGCACCTGTACAACTCGGCCGACCTGGGCGCGGTCGCGTTCGGGGAATACGCGAAAACACTTGCCACACAAATAATTCAAACTTATCAGCTGCCGGCGACCCCGATCGAGCTAAGATGCGAGATCGGGGAAGTCGGGCTGACCATCGAACAGGCGATCCCGTGCGGGCTCATCCTCAACGAACTCCTGTCGAACAGCCTGAAGCACGCGTTCCGGGAGCGCTCCCACGGGAAAGTGGTTCTCTCGATCGGCGCGGTCGGGGACCGGTGCGAGATCCGCGTCACCGATGACGGGGTCGGGGTGCCGGACGGGCTCGACGTGAAGCTCGGGAAGTCACTCGGGGTCCGGCTCATCCGCATCCTGACCCGCCAGCTGGTGGGATCGGTCGAGTACCGCTCGCCGGGTGCGGGGACCGAGGTGTATCTCACGTTCCCGATCCGGGTCGCCACCAAGAACTGAGCCTCGAGGCACGCAAGTTGCCGCAAGGCCCTTCAAAGCGGCCGATCGCCCCCCACACCTGGGACACATGAGCACGACAAGAATACTGATCGTCGAGGACGAGGCGCTCATCGCGGAGGAACTCCGCGACCGCCTGGAACAACTCGGGCACACCGTCATCGACATCGTCGATACGGCCGAATCCGCGATCGCGACGGCCGCGCGGGAGGCCCCCGGGCTGGTCCTCATGGACATCCGGTTGCGCGGAGACGAAGACGGGATCGACGCCGCCACCCTGATCAGCGAGCGGGCAGACGTCCCCATCGTCTTCATGACCGCGCACTCGGACGCGGACACGATCGCGCGCGCCATGCTGATCCGGCCCTACGGGTACGTCGTGAAGCCGGTCCGGGAGGCCGACCTCGTCACGGCCGTCCAGACGGCGCTGCTCCGGCACGCAGCCGAGGAGCGGCTCCGGGCGTGCGAAAAGCAGTCGAGCGCGATCGTCGAGAGCGCCACCGACCTGATCTTCCAGATCCTCCCCGACGGGCGCCTGCTGGCCGGCAACCCGGCCGGCCGGAGGGCGCTGGGGTACTCGCCCAGTCAGCTCTGTCGCACGTCGCTGAGTGATGTCATCACCGAAGGCCAGCGCAACGAGCTCCCGCCGGTGCTCCAGCGGGCGGCCGAGGGCGAACACGATGTCGCGTTCCGGTTCACGCTGGTCACCGCTCACGGCCACCCGTTGCCCGTTGAGGGGGTCATCGGTCGGAGGCAGATCGGGAGCCGGTTGGACCGGTTGTGGGCGGTCCTCCACCCTGTTGGCGCCTGAGCCCCGGACCGCGCAGGGTGACCGGCCCACCACACCGAACGCCCGCCCGGCACGGTCCTGGTGAGTTGGCCGGTCGTTCCGAGTGGCCCGGCGTCGTTGTGTCGCCATTGTGGCGAGCAGCGGCCGCTACTCGTCACAGTGGGTGCCGTCACCGCGTGTGTGCGTTTTCGACCAGTTGCGCGGTACTGGCAGGCGGTTCGCCGGGTAAGCGGGTAGAAATGCGGTGCCCCGAAGAGCGCGATCAGGCAGTCGCCCCGCGGACCTTCGCCATGCGGACGACGTTCCCGCGGCCGTGGTACTCTACCTCGGTCATGAACCCGCGCATCAGGAGCAGCCCGCGCCCGCAGGGGCGCTCGAGGTTCTCGATCGCGGTGGGGTCGGGCACGTCCTCGGGATTGAACCCGGCCCCCTCGTCGGTGATGCGGATGTCGAACCGCTCCGGGGTGACGTTGAACACGACGAACACCCGCTTGTCGGGGTCCAGTTGGTTGCCGTGTTTGATCGCGTTGACCAGCGCCTCTTCGAGTGCCAACTTGATCGCGAAGATGTCGTGTTCGGTGTAGGCGAGCGCCTGGAGCGCACCCTCGATCATCTCCTGGACGCGCCGGGCCTCGCCCAGATCGCTCGGGATAGACAGTTCGGTGGCGGTGCGGGTGGCGCTCATGCTCGGGTGCAGCGGGAACCGGCGAGACGAAAGAAAGGGCCGGTGAATCCGGCCCGTCGGGAGGCGGGCGAACCGGGGGGAACCGGTTAGAACCCTTGCAGCCCGGCCTGCTCGTCGGGGTAGATCGTGAGGATCTTGTCCAGCTTGGTGATCTTGAACACGTCCAGGATGTCCTTGGCGATCTTGCACAGGACCAGCTTGCCCTGGACCGCCTGGAGCTTGCGGTGCAGCGTGATCAACTTGCCGAGCGCGGCGCTGGACATGAACTCGACGTTGCCGAAGTTCAGGAGCACCTTCCGCCGGCCGAGCTCGTCGACGAGGCGGAACAGGTCGTCGCCGATCATCTGGATGTTCTGTTCGTCCAGGATCTTCTTGTCAACGAAGTTGACGACCGCGATGTCTCCGATGTCCTCGACTTCGAGCCGGCGACGGCGGGGCGGTTGGGACGCCATGAGACTCACCCTCAGTGGGGTCAAAGAGAACGCGAGCAAGCGCCAGCGAAAGAGCGTGCGCCGACCGACGGATTAAGGGAAATCATTCTGGGTAGCGGGGCGTCTGTCAAGTAGCGCGTGCCGAATTTGCCGGGCCGGCGGGCGCCCGGAACCGATTAACTCGCACGCCCGCGCGCGGCTTCAAGCCGGGCCGCAAGTTCGAGTTCCGGCGCTAACGATTCGGCCGCCCGGCGCGGGCTGTTGGCCGGGTTCAGGCAGAACAGCTCCCACTGCTCGTCCCCGTACCCCCACTGGCGCACGTACCACTCGCCCGCGGACTCGTCCTTCTCTAACGGGAACAGCGCGCACTGGGTCGGCTTGTAGCGGTACGACTCCCCGTCCTCGGTGCCGACCGTGTGGAGCGTGCAGCCCCGGTTGAAGAAGACGCACCACCCGCCCACCACCCGCACCATCTGTTGCCCCACCTTGGTGCGCGCGCTGACGAAACCGTCGGCCTCGATCACCTTGCGTGCCTCGGGCCGGAGCAGGGGCAGCACGCGCGCCAGAACGGACCGCATCACGGCCTGCTCCGCCGCGCTCACGCTGGGGCGCCCGTTCTTGCAGCAGATGCCCTCGCACCCGCGCCCGAACGAGCAGTCGAAGGTCGCGGTGTCCGCGTTCGAGACCACGAGTGAGAGGCTGATCATCGGGGGACCGGGTTGGGTGGGCGGGCCGTTTGTGTTCCAACGGGTATCGGCACCGCGGCGGGGCGCACTTGACGTTCAGGGCAGCGGCACGTTCTTCAGCTCGAACGGTATCGTTGTGTCCACCAGCGGCGCGGGCGTTTCGTAGACCAGTTCCCAGCCGTTCGCGGTGGGGTTCCCGAACCCCGCGGTCGCGTCCTCCTTGAACCGGTGGATCACGACGAGCGGGTTCGAGCGGTCCGGGCTCGGGATCTCGTAATCGTCGAGGGCAACCGTTTTCCCTTCGGGCGAGCGCAGCCGCAGGCGGTTGTCGCGCAGCCACCACTCCCCCTGGAAGCTCTCGAACGCCGGCTGGCCGGGTGGGTAGTTGACTTCCACGACCACTTCCCAGGTGTCGCCCTTCTTCTGGACGCGCTTAAGGGCCGCGGACACGCCGAGCTGCTTCTGCGCCTCGGGCAACTTGCCGCCGGGGGCCGCGAACGTGAACGTCAGCAGCTTCTCGGCAACCGTGACCGCGAATTCGCCCGACAGGGTCGTGAGCCGTTCGGCCTTCCGCGGGATGCCTTCGAGGCGCACTTTCAGTTCGGTGGTTGCGCTCGCGGGCAGCACCTGCGCCCCCCCCCCCGGGGCGGCGATCTTGGTCCCGATGTCGTCCGCGACCTTGGTGATTCGCGGGGCGGTGTCGATCCGGTACACCCGGAGCCGGGGCTCCCAGTGAACCAACAGCCCGACATCATAGAAGGTCGCCCCCGAGTCCAGGAGCGCGCGGCCGGTCACCTGCTGGGCGACCACACGGAACGCGCCGCTCGTGGTCGCGACCTCCTTCGAGTTGCCGCGGGGGAGGAACTCGACCTTCCGCCCGCCCTCGCTCAGCGCGACCCGCGCCCCGGCCGCATCCGCGGTCCTCTGGACCGCGTCCCAGAAAGGCACCTTGTCGAACGTGGCCCCGCACTTGGCTTTCAGGAGCTGAGGCGGCAGCGCGATCGGCACCTTGGACTGCTTCGACAGCTCCGTGCCCACCTCCCCGAGCACCGCGCCCGGTTTGGTGAACGTCACCGGGGTCGGGACTGGAGGCGTTTTCGGCGGTTCCGCTGCGGTTAGGGCCGCGATGGTGCCGAAGGTGAGGGATATAATGGCGAGAAGTCGCATGGTTTGACCCTCGGGCGGAGTTGGGCGCGGGTTCCGTGGCGTGTAGACGACGCGGAAGCACGCACCTATCCTACCTTTGCAGTCCGAGCCGAGCCACTCGCGGTTCCCCGCCTTGCTACCGCCCGATTCACGAGGACGTTGTCGATGCTCGTCACACCCGACGTGTTGGCCAACAGCAGCGCTCGACTCCCCGACGACGTGGACCCGCAGGAAACCACCGAGTGGCTCGACGCGATGGAGGCCGTGCTCAAACACGGCGGCCCCGAGCGCGCCAAGTTCCTGCTCGAAACGCTGATCGCCGCGAGCGAGCGCGGCGGGGCCAAGATCCCCGGCGGTATCACCACCCCTTACGTCAACACGATCCCGGTCGAGCACCAGCCCCAGTTCCCCGGCGACCGCGCGATCGAGCGGAAAATTAAAAGCGCCGTCCGCTGGAACGCCATGGCGATGGTGCTGAAGGCGAACAAGAACACGAACGTCGGCGGTCACATCTCCACCTTCGCGTCCGCGGCCACGCTCTACGAAATCGGGTTCAACCACTTCTTCCACGGCAAGTCGGCCGATCACCCCGGCGACGTGGTGTTCTTCCAGGGCCACGCCAGCCCCGGGATGTACTCGCGCGCGTTCGTGGAAGGCCGGCTCGACGAGGTGAAGCTCAACAACTTCCGCCAGGAGTTGCAGCCGGGCGGCGGCGTGTCGAGCTACCCGCACCCGTGGCTGATGCCGGACTTCTGGCAGTACCCGACGGTGTCGATGGGCCTCGGCCCGATCATGTCGATCTACCACGCGCGCTACAACCGCTACCTGCGCGACCGCGAGCTGGCGAACACGGACAAGGCCCGCGTGTGGGCGTTCCTGGGCGACGGCGAGTGCGACGAGCCCGAATCGCTCGGGGCGATCAGCCTCGCGGGGCGCGAGAAGCTCGACAACCTCACCTGGGTCATCAACTGCAACTTGCAGCGGCTCGACGGGCCGGTGCGCGGCAACTCGAAGATCATTCAGGAACTCGAAGGGATCTTCCGCGGGGCTGGGTGGAATGTCATCAAGGTCGTGTGGGGCACCGACTGGGACGAGTTGCTCAAGAACGATCACACCGGCGCGCTGGCGCGCCGCATGATGGAAGTGGTGGATGGCGAGTACTGCGACTACGTCGGACGCGACATGCGGACCGCCGACGAGGTGAAGGGCAACAAGCTCATCAGTGAAGAAGAGGACGCCGAACGTCGCGGGGCGTTCATCCGCGAGCGGTTCTTCAACACCCCGGAACTGAAGTCGCTCGTCGAACACCTCTCGAACAAGCAGATCGCGACGCTGAAGCGCGGCGGTCACGACCCTCTGAAGGTGTACGCCGCGTACAAGGCCGCGACCGAACACAAGGGGCAGCCGACTGTCATCCTGGTGAAGACGGTCAAGGGCTATGGCATCCCGGGCGAGGGCGGTCAGGGCAAGTTCACCACGCACCAGTTGAAGAAGCTCGCGGTGCAGATCGAAGCCGTCCCGGACATGAAGCCGGAGGAAAAGGTAAAGCGCCAGATGCTCGCCGCGCTCCGCCAGTTCCGCGACCGGTTCGAGCTGCCGGCCATCTCCGACGAGGAACTCGAACACGTCCCGTTCTACCGGCCGACCGACGACAGTTCGGAAATGAAGTATCTGAAGGCGCGCCGGGCCGCGCTGGGCGGCCCGCAACCGTTCCGGAACAACCAGTTCGTGCCGTGCCAGCCCCCGGAGCGAAAAGGCTTCGAGCGCCTCTACGGGGCCACGGTCGAGGGCAAAACGGCTTCGACGACGTTCGCGTGGGTCAACCTGATGACCCAACTCTGTCGCGACCCCAACATCGGCAAGTTGCTGGTTCCCATCGTGCCGGACGAGGGGCAGACGTTCGGCATGCCGCCGATGTACAAGACGTTCGGCATGTATTCGAGTGTGGGCCAGACGTACACGCCGGTCGATAAGGGTTCGCTCTCGGAGTACCGCGAATCGAAGAGCGGCCAGATCTTGCAAGAGGGGATCAACGAAGCGGGTAGCATGGCGAGTTGGATCGCGGCCGGCACCGCGTACAGCACGCACGGTGTGAACACGATCCCGTTCTACATCTATTACTCGATGTTCGGGTTCCAGCGCATCGGCGACCTGGCCTGGGCCGCGGCCGACGCGCGGTGCCGCGGGTTCCTGATGGGCGCCACCGCCGGACGCACCACCATCAACGGCGAAGGGCTCCAGCACGAGGACGGGCACAGCCACCTCGTCGCGATGACCATCCCGACGTGCCGCACCTACGACCCGGCCTACGCCTACGAACTCGCCGTGATCGTCGAAGAGGGCATCAACGCGATGTACGTCCGCGGCGAGGAGTGCTTCTACTACCTCACGGTGTACAACGAGGCCTACGACATGCCGGCGATGCCCGGCGAGCACGTCCGCGAGGGCATCATCCGCGGGTTGTACCCGGTTAACACCGTGAAGCCCGACGGCTCGAAGCTCGAAGTGCAGATCCTCGGCAGCGGCGTCATCCTCAATGAGGCGCTGCGGGCGCAGAAGCTCCTGGCCGAGAAGTACGGCATCGCCAGCACGGTCTACAGCGCGACCAGCTACCAGATGCTCCGCAAGGACGCGATCGAGTGCGAGCGCCACAACCGGCTGCACCCCGACGCGCCGAAGAAGACGCCCTACGTCGCGCAGGTGCTCGGGGGCACCAAAGGACCGATCATCGCGACGAGCGACTACATGCGGGCGCTGCCCGAGACCGTGGCGCCGTACCTGAACGGCCGGATGCTCGCCCTCGGGACCGACGGGTTCGGGCGCTCGGAGACCCGCAAGGCGCTGCGGCGCTTCTTCGAAGTCGATGCCGAGAACGTGGCGGTCGCGGCGCTGTACGCGCTGTTCCAACAGGGGCAGCTCGACCCCGGCACTGTGAAGAAGGCCGTTGCGGACCTCGGGGTGAGCCCGGACGCGCCGCCCCCGTGGACCGTTTAAGAGTTTGAAGCTCGGAGATTGAAGGTCGCGAAGTCGAAGACGCCGAGCCGCTCGACTTTGCGACCTTCGACATTGCGGCTCTCGACCGTGCATTTTGAGGCAGCCAGCGGAGCGAATCATGGACATCGTGTTGGCGAACCCTGGCGAGGGGATCGAGGGCGGCACCGTGACGGCGGTGTTCGTGAAGGTCGGGGACGGGGTGAA
>DASWYH010000037.1:0-1583 GCA_036405095.1 Gemmata sp.
TGCGCGGCGGCGGCCATCAGCCCGACCGCGCCGACCAGCGCCACCGCCGGCACGCGGAACCCGCGGTACACCTCGCCCTTTGTGAGCTGGTCGTGAATGCGGTCGAGCTGAGCCAGCGCGTCACGGACTTCCATTCGCGTATCACCCGTGAGTGAGGTCGGGGGCAATATACTTTGCGACGCAAAGTAAAGTCAAGAGCGCGTGCGCGGGATGCCGGCGGGTGGGCTTTCGGCCGGCGTTCGGGTACACTCTAACCTCAACGCTGTCTGCCCGAAGGACTCCCCCGCCATGCGCTCACTTCCACGTTCGCGCGCCTTCGCACTCGGCCTCCTTGTGCTCGGCCTGTGCGCGCCGGCGGCACACGCGGTCATCACCGTGCTCACGCCGCTCGGGGCCATTCTGGAGAGCGACACGTACATCTTTGTCGCGAAGGTGGACAAACTCGAACCCGACAACAAGGACCGCCCGCTCGCGGTGTTCAAACTCGACAAGAAGCTCAAGGGCGAGCCGCCGTTCGAGCGCATCCCCGTCAACATGACTGGCAACGCGGCGAGCCAGAAGACCGGCGACACGAAGACCGTTTTCGCGCGGCTCGACCAGACCCGCGAGCTGGTGTTCTTCGTGCGCAAGCAGGGCAAGACCTACAACGCGAAGGTGTTCGTGGAGGGGTCGTGGTTCTCGGTGTACGGCCAGCTCGACGCGGGCGGCAAAACGGTGCGGTGGGCGTTCCTGCACGGCGAACCGTACCTCCGGCGCACGTTCAAGGGGACCAGCGCCGAGATGGTGAAAACGATCGAAGACGCGCTCGCGAAAAAGGGCAAGCCGCCCGAACCCGACGAGAAAGAGAAGCCCGGGTACGGCCCGCCAGTGGCCGCAAAGAAGTGCGAAGCGAGCGACGAAGAGCCGACCCACTCCGCGCCGCCGACCGGCCTTCATTCCGCGTTCCGCGTTCCGCCCTCCGCGCTGCTGGGGGTGATCCCCTCGTTCGTGCTGATCGGGCCGCTGGCGCTCGTCGCGGCGCTGTTCCCGGGGGTGTTCGCCCGGATGGCCGTCGGCATGAAGCGGTGGCGCGCGTTCCTCGTCGTGGCGAGCCTCAACAGCACGCTCGCGCTGGTCTACTTCGCGCTGGCGACGTACCGCCCGCACTGGCTCCCGCCGGGGCGCTGGTTCGGGCCGGTCGCCGTGGCCGCGTATTTCACGCTCATCTCACTGGCGGGGCTCGTGTGGGCCGGCCGGCGGTATCGCCAAATGGCAACCACGGAACCCGAGATCACCGCGCCCCCGGGTCGCACGGAGCTCCTCTCGCTCGTGGGGCTGACCGCGTTCGCGGCAGTCTGCACCGTGGCGACCGCGTACTTCGCCGATTGGGACAGCACCGTCAGCGTGCCGATGCGCGAGTTCACCTTCCTCGGGATCGCGCTTCTGACGGCCACCGTCTACGCGGGCTACCGCGCGCTGACGCAGCAAACCGATATCGGGCCAGACGGGAAGGTGTTCCCGGTGCGGCTCAGCATCTCGGGCGAAGCGGTCGGGCTCGGGGCGCTCGCGCTGTGCGGCTTCGCGACGGTTCTATTGATGAGTGC
>DASWYH010000038.1:0-9756 GCA_036405095.1 Gemmata sp.
TGCGTATTGCTCACGATGACTTTAGCGCAGCCGTCGCTCGCTCACGCGCTCGCGGCGCTGGAGCGCATGTTCTCGCCCGCCGGCGGCGACCGGCTGCCGATGCACTCGAGCCGGATTTATTTCTCGGTCGCGCTGCTCGCGATGTGGCACTGGCTGGAATCGAGTGAGTGGTTCCGGCGCGCGTGGCGCGCGGCCCCGGCCCCGGTTCTCGCGCTCGGGTACGCCGCGCTCGCGGTGACGAGTCTCGTGCTGTGCCCGGACACCAGCCGCGAGTTCTTCTACTTCCAGTTCTGACACCCGGAGGCCCCATGCGCTCGACCCCGGTTCTGCGGCACCGGCTCCGCCGCCGCGCCCGCCGGACGCTGGTGCTCGCCCTCGGGCTCCTGGCCCTCGCGAACGTGGCCGGGTGGGGCGCGCTCCAGGCCCGCGCGCGGCTCCGCGACCCCATGTACTACCAGCGCGCCGACCTGCTGGAATCACGCACCCGCGCCCCGGACCACCCGTTCGTGGTGGTGGCGCTCGGCAGCTCCCGCGTCCAGCGCGGGTTCGCCCCGTCGGCGGTTCACCTCGAACCGCGCCTGTCGCAGGCGCTGGGGCGCCCGGCGGTCGTGTTCAACTTCGGGGTACAAGGGTCCGGGCCACTGCTCCACGAACTCTATTTGCACCGGATGCTGCGCGACGGCCCGCGCCCGGACGCGCTCTACCTCGAAGTGGTCCCGAGCATGCTGTTCGATGCGAGCGGGGAGCCGCGCGAGCGGGCCAGCCGGTCGCTCGACGCGCGGTTCCTGCGCTGGGACGAACTGGACGTGCTGGAGCGCCGCGGCGCCGGCTGGCCCGAGATGCGGGCCGAGTGGTACAAGGTCCGCGCGAAGGCGCTCTGGGAGTACCGGTTCCAGTTCGTATGGGGGGCGCTCCCGGTGTGGGTGCCGCCGCAGTACTCGGCCCCGCGCGGCGCCCCGGCGGACGCCAGCGGGTGGACCCCGATCGTCCTCGACTCGTTCCCCGAGGCGATGCGGCGCGAGGCCCTCGCCGGCGCCCGCCGGGACCACGGCCGAGCGGTGTCCGAGGGCACCTTGCACCCGGCCCCGGTCGCGGCCCTGCGCGCCATTTGCGAAACGTGCCGGCACGAGCAGATCCCGCTCACGTTGGTCCTCATGCCCGAAGGGCCGTCGTTCCGCGCGCTATACGCGCCCGAGGTCGAAGCGCGTGTCGCCGCGCTCCTCGATCAACTGACCCGCGAGTTCGGTGTCCCGCTGGTCAATGCGCGGCTCTGGGTCGATGAGCCCGATTTCACCGACGGGCACCACCTCTTACCGACGGGCGCCAAGCGCTTCACGGCCCGGTTCGCGGACGAGGTGCTCCTCCCCGATGCGGCCCGCTGGCATGTCGCGCCGTGAACCCGCCCGCGCCGGCGCCCGTCCCTCCCGTACAGCCCCGGCCGGACGAAGGAGCACCCATGCGCACCCTGGCGAGCATTCAGACCGTCAACACCGCCGAACCGATTCCGAACGCCGACGCGATCGAGAGGATTCGCGTCCTGGGGTGGTGGGTCGTCGTGAAAAAGGGCGAGTTCCGCCCGGGCGACAGGGTCGTGTACTGCGAAATCGATTCGCTGCTGCCCGAAGCGCCCGACTTCGAGTTCTTGCGTGCGAGCAGTTTCAAGCCCGCGGTCCTCGACGGCGCGGGCGCGGTCCTTCAGGCCGCCGGGTTCCGCATCAAGACAATCAAGCTCCGCGGGCAGGTGTCGCAGGGCATCTGCTTTCCGCTCAGTGTGCTCCCGCCGGGCGTCGAGCTCGCTGACGGCACCGATGTAACGGAAGTGCTCGGGGTGCGCAAGTGGGAGCCGCCCCAGACCGGCGCGAGCGGGCGGAGCAAGGGCACGTTTCCCGGGTTCCTGCCCAAGACCGACGAGACCCGCGTTCAGGTTCTGGAAAAGACACTCGCGCGCTACCAGGGCCTGGAGTTCTTCGTCACCGAGAAACTCGACGGCACCTCGTTCACCGCGTTCGTGCGCGAGGGCGAGTTCGGGGTGTGCAGCCGCAACCTGCTGCTCGACACCACCGACGAACTCAGCACGCTGGTGCGCGTGGCGAAGCAACTGGGGCTCGAAGAGCGGTTGCGCGCGTTCGGGTCGGCCCGGGGGTTCGATGTGGCCATTCAGGGGGAGTTGATCGGCCCCGGGGTGCAGCAGAACAAGTACGGGCTGAAACAGCTCGCGCTGCGCGTGTTCAACGTGTTCGACGTGAGCGCGTACCGGTTCCTCGATCACGCGGACGCCCTCGCCGCGGTCAGCGAAATGGGACTCGAAGGGGTCCCGCAGTTGGGCACGATCGCACTCAACCACGACGTGGACGCCCTCGTGGCGCTGTCCGAAGGGGCGAGCGTGCTGAACCCGAAGGTCCAGCGCGAGGGGATCGTGTTGCGCCCGCTCCGCGAGGTCGAGGACGGCTACCTCGGGCGGCTCAGCTTCAAGGCGATCAACCCGAAATTCTTGCTCAAGTACGACGAGTGAGAGCGGGCCCTGGGGAATCAAAAATTCAGAACGACGCGCGAGTTTTAGGCCGTAGAGAGGTCGTAGGCCATTGGGAAGTAAGGGGATGGGGTTCCGCTGATGGGCCGCGGTCGGTGCTTATTGAACGCGCGGAGCGAGCGTCCGGTGCTGGTCACGGGGCCGTTCGGACGCGGACGCAACCTCGGGGCGAATTCGCAGGTTGGTATCGAGCCCCCGGGAGGGTCCATACCGAGCCGTTTCAAACCAATGGCGGAACCCCAAATCCAGGTCTGATCCGGACCCGCATCGCACTGCTCAAGGGAACGCTCACTATGGGAGACGGCGCTGACCAGCCGAAGGCACCGACCGCGGATGAGGTGAACAGGCTCTGGGCACACGGGATGCACGAGGAGCGACTGTTCCACGACCGGCTCAACTACTTCTCGTTCCTCGAGACCGGGTTGCTCACCATCTGCGGCATCATGTACAACAAGGAACCCGCCATCGGGTTCTTTCTGCCCATGACCGTCGTGGGGCTGGTGTTCACGTTCCTGTGGTTCGTGATCCAGCGGCGCCACTGGTCGTACTGCGTTCACGTGAACTCGCGGATCAAACAGCTCGTGCCCGAGTACCGGGTGACGCTCGAAGCGTTCGCCGGGAAGCGCGACGGGCTCTCCATCTCCGCGCCCCTCGCGCTGGCGGTCCCGGTGCTGTTCGCCCTGACCTGGGTCGCGTTCCTGATATGGATCCTGATCCGCGACCGCCCGCCCCAGTTTTCGGACGGGCTCACGATCGAGCGCGTGGCCCTGGTGTTGCTCGGGACCGCGTTCGCCTGGCTCCTCAACCGGGTGCGGCGGCTGGAACGCGCCCCCCGGCGGTAGCGCTCACCACCCGTCCGGAACGGTCGCGCCCGGGAAGGTCGCACGGGCGTCGCGCAGCATCTCGGCCCGGCCGCTGGCGTCGTAGCGGTCCGAGAAATGGAACAGGATCAACCGGCCGATTCCGGCCCGGGACGCCATCGATGCGACCTCCTCAACCGTCGAGTGCATCACGCGATCGGCGAGGGCCGCATCGGCCGCCCGGTACTGGCTCTCACACACCACGGTGCTCACCCCGTGGAGCCACTCGACGAGGAGGCCGGCGGTCCCCGGGGTGAGCCGGAAATCGGTGAGGTACGCGATCGACGCCCCGGGCGTTTTCACTAGCAGCGCGCGCTGGAGCGGGGCGAGTTCGTGGGTGGTGCCGTCCACGTCGACCGTCTCACCGGGCCGCGCGGGCGCGCCCCGGAGCCGCTTCAGCCACGCCCCCGGTTTGAACCCCCGGGCGGCCAGTTGCGCGGTATCGATGTTAACGCGGTCGTGCTCGCGCACGAGGTAGCCCACGGAGGGCGTCCCGTGATCGAGCAGGAGCGCCTCCAGCACGAAACCGTCGCCCGCGGTGATGGTGCGGGCGGGGCGCGGGCGCTCCGCGTGTACGTGAGCGGTGCGAAACGCCTCTTTCGCCAGGTACCGCGTGGTGCGGAGGGCGTCCGGGGCGATTTCGGAGACGAACCATTCGCCCGGCTGCTTCTCGTCCACGAGGTTCCACATGAACCCCCGGAACCGGTTCTGGATGATTTCCGCACTGCCGTGCGGCACCCAAATGCGGTTCTCCTTCGTAGTCCGGTCAAAGTTGGTGCGAAAGAACAGATCGAAACCAGAAATATGATCCATGTGCAAATGTGAGAAGCATAGGTGATCGATCTCGCGCACTTCTGACGGGCCGAGTTGGTGCGGGCACCCGTCGCCGCAGTCGAACAGCAGCCGCGTCTGCGACTGCCCCGTGTCGACCTTCACGAAGAGCGCGTTGTCGCACTGGGGCGCGCCGAGAACTTCAAACGTGAGGGGCATGTGTTGGCCGCCGGGTGTCAGGCGAAATACAGGTGAGCCGCAGATCACACAGACGACACAGATTGGGGAGCCGCGCAGCAGGCCCGGCACCGGGCTCTGCGGCCAGGGCTTCCGCTTCTGCGTTTTGGGAGCCGGCAGCCGATCCGAACGTCTCAACTGCGAAGCGCCGGTCTAACAGGAACCGCTAGCGGAGTATGTTCGCGTACCGGAACTAAGTGGGCATCTGGCGGGTCTCCCGCTATTATCCGCCACGGTGCGGACACGCGCGCTCGCCGACAGCGTCGCATTTCTGGTGACCGGCGACGGCCGGGGAGCGGGAATGTTTGCCGCTCCCCGGAACGAAGATCGTTACAACAAGCCATGGCCCCGGCAGGATCGTGCGCACTGAGCGCCCCGAGTGCCGCACATTTTCGCGGCGCAACGTTGCGCCAGTGAAACCCTTGCGCCAGACAGGCCCGCTCCGGTGTGGTCGTGGAACGCGTTCTTGGCGCCGCCTGGCTCTTCCAAGCGCACCAAGAGCGTTGGCTCCCGAACGGGCGCGCCGTCGGAGAGGCGGTTCCCGCGGAGCGCGCCACCGGGCCGCAGGGCACGATCGCGCGCACCCCCCGCCCCCACACTGGGTGGTTATGGTATCGGCTCGCCCGGCCTCCCGCTGCGGTACCGGGTCCGACTCGTTCGTCGGGGTTCACGGGCCCCGTCTCGTGGGGCTTCCGTACTATAACCGCGTTCGCGCGCTGAGACACCGCCCGTTGCCCGCCAAGAACCGCCATGAGTGAAGAACGTCAACTGCACCTGCTCTCGTCGTACCGGCTCGCCACCTCATACCCGCTCCAGCAGACGCCGGACGAGGTGGCCGCATGGCTCAACGGGCACGCCGCGCTCTGGCACCCAGCAGCCCTCGCCGGGGCGGTGCAAGTGCCCGTTGCGTCGAGCTCCTACGACCACGATATCCCACGTGCCGGGTTCGTGTACTGCGTTCCCGAGGGCCCGCACCTGTTCCAGCCGGACGACTGGGGCGCGCGGGTCGAAGAGGCGAAGGGGATCGTGTTCCGGGCCACCGCGTCGCGCCCTGAAACGACCGAGCGGCTGCTGGCCGCGCTGCGCGAGGCGGGGCACTCCGGACCGCTCTTCGAAGCCCCTCCCGAAGCCGTGAAACTGTTCGCGGGGCTGGGCTACGGCTACTTGATGCTCGACACGCTGTACGAGGCGATGGACCACGAGAAGTTGCTCGACGCCCCCGGCTTCTGGGCCGATGTGGTGGCCGCCCGCGACGCCCTGGAGCACGGCGAGGACTACCTCCCGCACTTGAAAGCGGCGGCCGAGAAGCTGCAAGCGGGGCGCGAGCCGGTGTACTCGGGCTCGCTCTACTGGCTCGACTGGGTCCACGTTGATCCGAAGAACCTCGAAGCGGAGTGGCCCGCGGCGCTCGCCGCCGGGTTGCCGGTCACGCTGCTCGCGTCGGGGGAAACGCTGGAACAGCTCGCGGAACTCGCCCCCGCGCGGTTCGAGGAACTCAGGGCCAAGCTCCCCCCGGACCTGCCGCACGCGGTCGATCTGTGCTGCGGGTCGTACCGCGACCGCGAAGACGCGCTGATGCCGATCGAGAGCCAGTTGTGGAACCTGAAGGCCGCGCGCAAGGTGGCTCGGAAGCTGTTCGGCGTGGAGCCCGCGGTGTACGGGCGCCAGGTGTCGGCCTTTCACCCGCAGCTCCCGGGCTGGCTGCTGCACACCGGGTTCAAGCACGCGGTGCTCATCAGTTCGGACGGCGGCCTGATCCCGAGCATCCGGTCGTCCGCGGTCAACTGGCCCGGCCCCGACGGGAAGGCGGTCGAAGCGTTCACCCGCGAGCCGCTCCCGGCGAGCGACCCGCACACGTTCTTCAACCTCGTGTACCACCTGCACCAGGCGACCACCTACGATTCCGCGCCGACGGTGTCCCTGGTCCACAAGGGCGGGCCGGCGTTCGCCTCGTACCACGACCTGCTCGCGCTCGCGGACCTGGCCCCCGTGTTCGGCGAGTGGACGAATCTGAGCCGCTACTTCGGGGGCGCGACGAGCGGCGACTACATCGGCGTGCAATCGGCCGACGAGTTCTTCACGGACTACCTCGACGACCGCGTCACCAACCTGCACCGCCCGGACCCGGTGAGCGGGTTCCCCAGGCACCTCCGGCTGCGGCGCCGCCTCGACTCTGCTCTCACCCTCGCCGCGCTGCACCGCGCCCTGACCCCGCCCACGCCCGAGGACGATGAGGCGCTGGAGAAACTGGCTCAGGTGGAAGACGCGATCGAGCTGAGTGGGGTGAACCCGGAGGCACCGGCCTCGTCCGTTCCCACCGGGGGAGGAGGTGAAACGGATCTCGCCAACCTCGAAGCGCACTGGGCGAAGAAACTCGCCGACCGTGTGCAGGTGCGGTCCGCAGAGGGGCAGCCGGGGCTGATGGTGTTCAACCCGTGCGCCTACACCCGGCGGATCGCGCTGGAGCTTGACGGGTTCCGTGGCGCGATCCCCGTGGCGGACCCGGTGAAGGCCGCCGAGTTCGCGGGCGGTGTGGCCAAACTCGTGGTCGAGGTGCCCCCGCTGGGCTTCGCCTGGGTGCCGCGCGCGGGCACCGCCGCCGCACCGAAGGTGCGGGTGAAACTGGCCGACGGGCTGACCGTGCGCAACGAGTTCCTCGAATGCGATCTGGACGCCACCACCGGCGGCATCCGCTCGTTCCGCGACCTGCGCACGCGGGCGACGCGGTTCGGGCAGCAACTGGTGTTCAACCCCGGCAGCAAGATGGTCGCGCGCGACATCGCCGTGACTAACAGCGGCGCCGCGCTGGGGGAGATCGTTGTCACCGGCGACCTGATCAGCGAGCGGGACGAGGTTCTGGCGACCTTCAAGCAGCGGGTGCGGGCTTGGCTCGGGCGTCCCGTACTGGAGCTGCGGGTCGAACTGGATGTGAAGCACCAGCCCTCGGGCTACCCGTGGCACGCGTTCTACGGGGCTCGGTTCGGGTGGCGTGATGAGCGAGCGGTTCTGTTCCGCGGCGTCAACGGGTCGAACGCGCAAACCGCCTACACGCGACCCGTTTCGCCCGATTACCTCGAAGTCCGGCTCGGCGCGGAGCGGTCATTCCTGTTCACCGGCGGCTTGCCGTTCGTGCAGCGTCACGGCGCGCGCATGGCCGATGTGATCCTGGTTCCCGAGGGCGAACAGGCCCGCGCATTTGACCTGCTGCTCGCGACCGACCGCGAATGGCCGATGCAGACCGCACAGGGCTGGGTGTCGCCGTCGCCGGTGGTGGTCACGGAAAAGGGGCCGCCCGGGGTGGGCACCTCCGGGTGGCTCGCGCACGTGGACATGCCGAGTTTGTTGCTGACGAGCCTGCGCCCGTGCGGGGCAGGGGAGGGGGCTTCGCGTGCGGTTGCGGGGACGTTCGTCGAAACCGCGGGGTTCAGCGGCCAGGCCGACCTCCGGTTCGCCCGAGATCCCCACGCCGCCGCCCTGATCGACGGCGCGGGGAACGTGCTTCAAAACGTACCCATGGCCGGCGACGCGGTCCCGCTTGAGTATTCTGCCGGCGAGACCTTTCGTGTGAAAGCCGAGTGGGTGTGATGGTTGGTCGTTGGTCATCGGTCGTTAGTAGGATTTGAAATTCAAATTATATATATATTAATTTTCGTGTATTGATATTATAATATCGTTAGTTTAATAGTTTTATATTTATTGATGAGATATGCTGGAGTGTTCTCGCGAAGCGGTTGGAGAGTGATCGGGCGCCGTCGGACCCGCACTGGAACCGAACGGAGTCTGACAGGCGCCGGAGGTCCCGGGCTGATGCTGCTGGATCGGGGTCGGGACCGGTGCCCGAACCTGTCGTGTGGCTGGTGCGTCATGTGGTTGGCTCGTCGGCGTGGGCTGGTGTTTCGTGTGACTCACCGGTGCTCCGGCCGGCCCTTCTGGATAGAACCTGTTGGCCACACATGCGAGCACCTCATGGCGTTTCATTACCTGGATGACGAACGCGGGTTGCGTGACAAGTGGGCGTTTCACTACACCGGCGCGGAACTCGCTCCGCGGGCACTCGCGAAGGCGACCGCGCTCCTTGAAGAGGAGCGCGGCATCGAACGCGCAATGGCCGCGTGCCAGGCCGGCGCGGCGTACTCAGGACGGGGCGAAGACCTGTCGCGCTTCCGCTCTCGGTTACAGGAGAAAGGCGAGCAGCGAGAGCGGTGTGAACTGCTCGCCCGCGAGCTGATGCGGGCCGAAGGTAAAGTGTTCGCGCTGGAAGTTGCCGACCTCGTGTACTTCGACATGGACGAGGCGATCAGCGACCCGACCGTTGTTCCCGCTCCCGGAGAGTAAGAGCCCCTTCCGCCCCGCCCGGTCCGGCGGGTGGATCCCACCCGCTTCGCGGCCGGTACGCTTCCCTCATGGCTCCCCCAGTATCCGACCCGCGCTCCGATCCAAAGGCTCTTGGAAGGCGTCCTGTTGCGCCTCGCACATCGGCCCGATGCCGGCGCTCGTGTTGCGCGGCGGGGTGCTCCCACGCCACTGATTCCACCTGGTTCCCGTCCGGCGGACGATCGCGGCATCGTCGCAACCTTTCCGTTGTCGAGTTGATTTCAACGGTCCCAATGTCAAAGAGTGGCTGACGGTGAACGAATGGCGCATCGGTCGACAACCGCTCAGCCGCTCGTGTCGTCGGATCACCGCCGGGGTGAGGTGCTTCGAAAATAGCTTGTCTCACTGTTCTCGGGGGGGTACCCTTTTGTATTAACTGAGGTCGGCTTCTGCATTGTTTAGCGCCTTTCTGCGAGACACTTATGTCCTGGTCACGCTCTCCCGACCAGTTGCCGCGACGTGTGCGCACGAGGGGCGCGCTTGCGGTCCTCGTTATAATCGCGCTCGCGGGTTGCTCGGGCGGTCCCGTGCAAACGAGCGTGGAGCCGGCGGAAGTGCGCCTGCGTGCCGTTGGCACTGCCTACTGGCGGGCCTCCGACGCCCTCAAGCGCCCACCCCGCAGCGCCGAGGAACTCAAGCGGTTCCTCCCGGAAGTGCCCGGAACGGACCCGGACAACGTGCTCGTGTCGCCGAATGACCAGAAACCGTTCGTGATCGTGGCCAATGTGAACGTGCGCTCGGTCGGCCCGTCGGACGCGGTTGATGTGCTCGCCTACGAGCAAACCGGCTCGGGCGGTTCCCGGTACGCGGTTGATTCGCGGCTGAGCGTCCGCCGGTTCTCGGAGTCCGAGTTCGAGAAGCTACACTTTCCCGCGGATCACAAGAAACCGTGATGCGAACCCGTTTTCTTCCCGCCCTCATTTTTCATCGGAGGTCGATCGTGGCTCCCTATCCTCTCTCCGCGTGTCGCTCCGACCGGCGCGG
>DASWYH010000039.1:0-2544 GCA_036405095.1 Gemmata sp.
TGAACAGCCCGACCGCGCGCGGCCCGTGGGCCGCGATGACGCGCTTCAGCCCGTCGGCGGCCCGGTCGAGTGCTTCGTCCCACGTCGCGGCCCGCAGCGTACCGTTGTCCCTGACCAGCGGTTCGGTGAGGCGCATGTAGCGTGAGCCGCGCTTGCTGTTCATCGGTGTGCTCTCGCCCGGAGAGTGTAGAATCGAGCTTGAGGGCCATTTTATGCTACCGGCTGACGCAAACAACCAACTTCCCCGGAACGCCGCGCCGGCGAGCGCCCCCGCGCGCGTCGTCACGCTCCCCACCGGCGGAACCGGCACCGCGCGCGACGACTCCGTCGCGGTGGAAGCGCCGCTCGAACTCCGCATCGGTGGCAAACCCGTAACGGTGCTCATGCGCACCCCCGGCCACGACGAGGAACTGGTGACCGGGTTCCTGTTCGGCGAGGGCGTGATCGCGGACGCGGACGACATCATCGCTCTGGACCGACCCGCCACCCTGAACGCGAGCGATCGGGGCAACGTGGTCGATGTGCGCCTGATGGTGTCGCGCCGCGCGTTCGATGTGGACCGGCCCTTTTACAGTAATTCGAGTTGCGGCATCTGCGGGAAGAAGTCGCTCGCGGCGGTCGAGGTACGCGGCCCGGTTGCGGATTCGCCCCTGAACGTGTCGCGCGGTGTGCTCGGCGGAATGCCCGACCGGCTCCGGTCCGCGCAACTCGTGTTCGCCGAAACGGGTGGGGTTCACGCATCGGGGCTGTTCACCCCGGCGGGCGCGCTCGTCGCGGTGCGCGAGGACGTGGGTCGGCACAACGCGCTCGACAAGATCATCGGTTGGGCGCTGAATGAGGGCCGCGTGCCGCTCGCGGACCACGTGCTCCTGGTATCGGGGCGGGTGAGCTACGAACTGGTTCAGAAAGCCATCGCGGCCGGCATCCCGGTCCTCGCCGCTGTTGGGGCGCCGTCGTCACTCGCGGTCGATCTGGCGACCACGTTCGGCATCACGCTGATAGGGTTCCTCCGTGCCGTTAGTATGAACGTGTACGCGCACCCGCACCGGGTCACCGCCTGAAACCGAATACCGGCGTTTCGCGTCGGGCGGCGGAGGGCGCGCATGTTCCACCCTTCGACCAATGCCTGTGGGGGAGGGGGGCACGCCGGCGCGCCCACCGCAACGCCGACTCGGAACTACGGAAACTCGATAGCTCCGAGTGGTCCGCGACCGCTGCGGCGCCGGGAGAGAAGATCCCCTGTGGACACTTGAAAACCCGCTGCTCCCTTCGCGCTTTTCGGCTCACTGTCGGGGTCTAGGGAAACTACTGATTCGGAGTGAATCTCATTAATTACGTTGTATTATTTGTATTTAATATGATTTTACTTATAATTTGATTGTAATAATTTTTAATATGGCAGTCTATATAATTAGTAAATTTGTCGCCGTATAGGTTCGGGGCTACCTCATCGGCCACCCCGATCGCGCCTCCCCCGGCCGCAAGACGACGCAGCTAACCCACGCTCGGACGCGCCAGAGGCTCACGGACCCGTTGCGACCATGCGAATGCGGCGCTGCCGGCTCTCGAAGCCGTGCATCGCAGGTGCCACGCGGGGGCGCTCCGGCGCCGTGAACGCCCTTATACACAAACCCCAGACGATTGTGCCGAGCGCGACCGGGTATTGACGCCGAGTTCTGCCGGGCAGGTCACGTTATCACTACACGCGTATACTGAACGTGCCGGCGCACCCAGCAGCGACACAAACGTGATGAATCCGGCACGATGCGGCCGTCCCGATACCCTGATAGCGCGTGACGTATCAAGTCCAGCGAGCAGAAAATGGCGGTGGTCTCACGCGTTGAAGGATTATACGGGTACCCAGATTCAAGGTCGGAACCGATTTCGATCTGTCGCGCCCTCAGGATCTGGGCGAGTCCCGCCCGAGATCGGTGGACGCGACCCCGCTCCCGGGCTGATAGCTAAAGGACACCGCCCGCACTGAGCCGCTCAGTCGCGGGCCAGAGGCCCAGACCGTACAGGAGCACCGATGTCCGAGAACGAACCCGCTGACCTGATTGTGTTCACGGCGGAGAACCCGCACGTGGCCGAAGCGGTCGTGAAGTTGCTTGCCGATAACGATATTCCTGCCGAGATCGTAACGGGCGGGCCAAAGGCCACTGCGGACGCGCTCACGGGGGCAACCGAAACGGTTCACAGCGAGCAGTTCCCCATTCTGGTCACCGACCCGGCGAAAACGAAAGAGGCGCTCGAACTCCTCGCGACCGCGCAGACGATGGCCGCGGTGAAAGCGGTCCGCGAGCGCCGGGCGAACCGCACCGGCACCGTGTCGGCCACATGCGAGGACTGTGAGAAAGCGTCCGACTGGCCGGCGCAAGCGCTGGGCACGACGGAGGTGTGCCCGCACTGCGGGAGCTACATGGACATCCCGGACCCGGATGAGGATTGGTCCGCCGTGGATTTCGGAGAAGCGGAAGGTGAACCCGAAGAAGAGGGGAAGTGATGCCGTTCGCGCTCGCGCCGTTCACGGTTGCACCGCAGGAG
>DASWYH010000040.1:0-10253 GCA_036405095.1 Gemmata sp.
GCGCGCTTCGGATACGAGCGCGAAGAGGACGTGCGGGTTGGGCACGCTGAGCACGTCCACGAGCGCCCACGGGAGCCACTTGCCCGACTGCTTGATGCTCAACTTCCCCTGGGCGATGACGAGCTCTTTCAGCTCGCGCCACGGGAGCAACTTGCCGTTGTGGCGGAGGCCCGCGAGCCCGACCTCGAGTTCCCCGAAGTCGCTCCGCTCCCCGGCGAAGAACCGGTCCCGCGCCCGCGGCCACAGGGCCGCGAACGTGCGCACCTGCACCTGGGCCGCGAGCGCGTCGTAGTCGGTCAGCGCCGGGCCGAAGTGCGCCTCGGTCCCGTCCGCCCGCATAACGGTGAGGCCGGCGTCCCACAGCTTGAAGGTGGGCACATCGACCGGTAGCCAACACGAGAGGGGGGCGCCGCTGTCGTCGAAGGTGAACTCGGCCCCGTTCACCCGCTGGAGCTTCAGCCGGATGTGCTCCACCTCGTCCCACGGGAACGAGTCCACCTCGCCGCGGCGTAAGCGTAACAAGCCCGTGGGGTATACGAGGATGTACAGCCCGCGGTTGCGGTACATGTGCAGCAGGAGCGACGCCCCCGACAGCGGCAGGAACACGAGGAGGAGCAACTCGAAGTGCCCGAACGTGGCCGGGCCGTGAACCCACCAGATGTAGTTCGCAACGGCCCCGTAGATGAGCAGCGCCACGCCGAGCAAGAGCTTGGTGAAGAACCGTGCCGGGCTGATGCGAAAAAAGGCCTCCGGGTCACCGAGTTCGGTGTGCGCCCGCTGGAGGTGGTCATCGTCCGGCAGGTCCATGCGGCCCTCAGAATGAGAACGCCATCACTTCCTATAATACGGGTCCGCGTTCGCCGTTGGGATTGAGAATCGTTGCGATCGCAACCCGAGGTTCCGCCAATGCTGGTTGTCATGCAGTCCCACGCCTCGCCCGCACAGGTTGACAAGGTGGTCGAAGTGATCGAGGCCCAGGGCTTAACGCCGCACGTCATGCCGGGGGCGACCCGCACCGCGATCGGCATCACCGGCAACACCGGGGCCGTCGACCAGTCGCTGTTCGAGGTGCTCTCGGGCGTGGAAGAGGCGATCCGCGTGACCAAGCCGTACAAGCTCGCCAGCCGCGAGATGACCCGGGACGACACGGTCATCCCGCTCGCACAGGGCGCCATCGGCCCCAAGACCTTCACGATGGTCGCGGGGCCGTGCTCGGTCGAGAGCGAGCCGATGATGCTCAAAACGGCCGAACACCTGATGGCGCGCGGGGTGAGGTTCCTGCGGGCCGGCGCGTTCAAACCGCGGAGCAGCCCCTACAGCTTCCAGGGGCTGGGCCTCGAAGGGCTGCGGATCCTGGAGAAGTGCCGCGCGAAAACCGGCATCGGGATCGTCACCGAGCTGATGGACACCGAGCACGCGAGCGCGGTCGAAGAGGCGTGCGACATCATCCAGATCGGCACGCGGAACATGCAGAACTTCTCGCTGCTGAAGCGCGTGGGGAAGTGCCGCAAACCGGTGCTGCTGAAGCGCGGAATGAGTGCGACCCTCGAAGAGTGGCTGATGGCGGCCGAGTACGTGATGGCCGGCGGCAACTATCAGGTCATCCTGTGCGAGCGCGGGGTGCGCACGTTCTCCGACCACAGCCGCAATACGCTCGACCTGTCGGTGATCCCGCCGGCGAAGGCGCTGTGTCACCTGCCGATCTTCGTGGACCCGAGCCACGGGACCGGTAAACGCGCTTACGTGCCCGCGATGTCGCTGGCCTCGCTCGCGGCCGGCGCCGATGGGCTCCTCCTGGAGGCCCACCCCGACCCCGATCACGCCATGTCCGACGGCGCGCAGTCGCTGGACTTCGCGGCGCTGGATTCGCTGCTCGCGCGGCTGAAAGCACTGGCCCCCGTGTTCGGTCGGACGATGTGACGCCCCCACCTCCCGGCGGCAAAAGGTAGCGGCGGCGGGGCTCTCCAGGCCGCCGACCGCGCCGGGTTCCGGTTCTCACTCGTCGCCGAACTGGGCCGGCGACAGCCCCAGATCCACGATGCTGCACCCGCGGATCGTGTTCAACCCCAGCCGCCGGGCTTCTGCGAGCACTTCGGGGGCATCTGCGCCCGGGTTGAACCACACTTCGCCAGGGGTGCGGGCCGCGATCTCGGGCAGAACCTTCAACCCGATGGGCGGCGGCAGGTACACTGTGACGCGATCAATGTGACCCGCGGGAACGTCCGCGAGTGAGCGGTACGCGGGCACCCCTTCGACCTCGGGGGCGCTCGGCGTGACCGGGTAAACGGTGAACCCGGCGGCCATGTGGGCGCGCACCGATTTGTTGCCGAACTTCCGGCGCTCGGGACTGGCCCCGATCACCGCGACCGTGCGATTCATTGTGGCGTTGGGGAAATAAGGGATGTACGCCCTGATCGGACGCGAGCGGAACTTGAAGTGAGCGACCGGCGGGCGGATCAGACGGGCGGTTCCGTGGTGTCGGGCTTCGGCACCTTGACCCCGTGGATCGCTTCGTACACTTCCTGCCGGTGAACCGGTACGTCCTTCGGGGCCTCGATGCCGAGCCGCACCTTGTCCCCGCGGATCTCCACCACCGTTATGACGATGTCGTTGTTGATGACAATCGACTCGTTTTTTTTCCTGGACAGCACGAGCATTGGTGTTTATCTTTCCGTGAGTAAATTCCGGGCTGGTGGCCGAGCACCAACCCAATGCTCTCGAACCTTGGGGCGACTCCACAACCCCCCGGGCGGCCGAACGCGGTTCCCAAATAATCGTTCCGCACATGGCGGGCGGGATGAACTGCGAGAACCTATCTACCCGCGCTTTATCACGCGCGGACCATCGGCGCCATTCTCTTCGTTCATCCACTGTAAAAGCGGGTAAGATGCGCCGTCAAGGGGCTGCTGGTCATAAAAGTTTAGATTTTCTGACTTTTCGGTTGACGAGACGTGGCTTTGTGAAGAGACGTTTCGCGGCTGATCGAGGGTTTTGAGCCAGAGTCGCCAGGGCGGAAGTCGTCAAGTCGGAACCCACACACTTGGGAAAGTTGTGTGGGTTCCGACTTGACGGCACAATGAAACAATTGCCGCCTGGACTTCAAGACATTGGATTCACACGAGCCGCAATGGCTCACACATGAACTCGCAGGCGCTCACGGGCCGCCCGCTGGAACGACACCGGCCGGAGCCCCGATCGGTCGCGCGCGGTAGTACCCGGCGACGAGCCGCACCGTCGGGTGCAGGTCCGTGTCGGCCACCCGCCCGACCCACATCGGGAGCGGCTGGTTCCCCCCTTGTGACAGCTCGACCATGACCCGCACGGCCCCCGCGCGCACCGCCGGGTCCGGGTCCCGGCTCAGGCGCTCGAGCCACGGCTCGGGGTCGGCCACGTCGTGATCGTAGCGCAAGTCGAGGAGCAGCTTCAGGCGCTCGCTCGGTTCGGCGTGTGTGAGCCGCCGGCCGAGCACAATTTCCACGTCCGAACGGTCGCGGGTGATGAGGGCGTCGTGGCACACCTTCCGCACGCCCGCGTCGGGGTCGTGGAGCCACTTGAACAGTTCGTCGTCGGCGAGGAGCTGTTCCCCGTCGTTGGGAGCCGCGACCGCAAACAGGCTGGCCCCGCGGAGCGCCGGTTCCGGCGCCGTGAGCAGCGGTACCACTTCGGCCCGGAGCCGGATCTCGGGGTGCAGCGCGAGCCGCACCGCCGCGAGTTGGGCCTCCGCGTCCGGCATCTTGAGGCCCTCCGCAACGATCGCACGGCACCGGTCCGAGTGGGTGCTCCCGGTGCGGTTCAGAACGGTGGGCACGAGCCGCAGGATCGCGCCCTTCCCTTCGGGGCTCGCGGCGGGGAACGCATCGAGCACCGAACCGGAGATGGTCACCGCTCGCGGGTCGCCATCGGGAAGCGCGGTCAGGTGCCGGTCCAGCGCCGCGCCGGCCGCAGCGCGTGTGGGCGCGTCCCCGGCTGTCAGGGCGCGAATGAGTTGCTCGAAGCCGGGCGTGCCGTAGGTCACGAGTTCGTCGGCCCAGCGGGCGCGTTCCTCGTCGGTCGTGGCGCCCGCGAGTTTCTGGCCCGCGTACTTCGCCCGCAGAACCGATGCGTTGAACGCGGCCCAGACACCACCGACCGCGACAACAGCCGCCAACACACCGGACGCGCGCACCAGCCATTTCTTTCGGGGCGTCATGAACCAGCTCCTCCGTGAGCGCGACTTTGCGGCGGGTCTGTGACCTGCGCGCGCTGTGAGAAAGTAAACCTTTTGGACCGGATTGGGCAAGGGCAACCGGAATAGGCAACCGGAATTGTTGATGTGCGCCCCCCCGCCGGTTCGATCTTGACATACGTGCGAAGCGGCTCTTTCGGAACTCTGCGGTTTCAAGTGCTCCGTGTTCGGTGGTCGAAGGACCGAGGAACGCGCGGTGCCCCTCCGGACCCCGGCGGGCTTCTTCTCGTCTTCCTGTCCGCGGCCCACTGACCACTGAGGATTTGGGACTCCAGGAACCACCATCTCGTACACGGACCCGGTGAAGCCGTCACTTTGCAGTGAGCCGCGCCCTTGCGGGTGCGGCTCGTTGCAAGAGGGGCACCGTCAGCGGGTTCCTGTATCAGGGCGTCACGGACTCAGGTGCCCATGAACAAAACTGCCACGGTGTTGGGGGTGTTGCTCGGCGGGACGGTTGCGGGAGGCGCGCCGGCCGCCCCGCCGATGATGCCCCTGGCTGCTGCCCCGGCTGCGATGCCCGCCCCGGCGCTGCCCAATACGGCCGGGCCGGTGCGCGTCAAGCTCGCCGATGTCGTGCATGCGGACTACCGCGACGCGGTAATGGCCGTCGTCGGTAAGCCGACGGTGTCCACGAAGGCCACCGCACCGGACCTGATTTGCACGGTGTCGATGTACGAATGGCTGTTCGACCACCCGGACCGGGTCGCCGCCGCGTGGCAGCGCCTGAAGGTGCCCGCGGTGCCCATCACCGACGCCGGCAACGGGCTGTTCGCGTGGACCGACGAGAACGGCAGCGAGGTGGTGTGGCGCACGGTCGGCACGTTCCGGGACGGCCGCGTGTGGTACGCCACCGGGAAGGTGAAACCCGGGCTCGCCACGCCCTCGGTGCCCGTCAAGGCGGTCGCGATCCTGACCCACCCGCAGAAGGCGAACAAGGACGGCGTCGCGTCGTTCAGCACCAGCGTGCAAATCTACCTGGTGAGTGACAGCAAGGCCGCGACCGTGGCGCTGAAGCTCATGGGGCCGGCCGCGCCGAAAGTGGCCGAGCAGGGCGCCGAGCAGTTCCTGGAATTCTTCAACGGTATCGCGGGCTACGTGCAAAAGAACCCGACGAAGGCGCCGGCGCTGCTGGCCCCGCCGGCGAAAAAGTAGGCCACTCGCTTGTTGGCCGGGGTATTATCCGGCCAACGAGCGGTCCGAGCCGGCTTTGTGAAATTTCTTCGCTTCGTGTTGAACTTGGTTTTACGCCTATTATCTTTATCCTCACGCCGTTCAATTTCGGTCGTGAGGATTCATCATGTCATATGCGACGCGCCGGGGCGGGTTCACGCTCATCGAGTTGTTGGTGGTGATTGCGATTATCGCGATCCTGATCGGGTTGCTCTTGCCCGCGGTTCAGAAGGTGCGTGAGGCCGCCGCGCGCATGAAGTGTAAGAACAACATGAAGCAGATCGGGCTGGCGATGCACGGCTACCACGCGCGAACCGACCGGTTCCCGGCCGGGTTCACGTCGGGGGCACCGGCCGTCAACGCCGACGGCACCGGGCCGGGGTGGGGGTGGGCCGCGGTGCTGCTCCCCGATCTCGAACAGGACAACCTCGCGCGAACCATCAATTACAACCTGGACATTCTCGGTTCCGCGAACGCCGCCGCTCGGGTGCAACCGCTCCCGGTGTTCTTGTGCCCGTCGGACAGCCCGATGGGGCCGACGTTTAACGTCGTGGCGCCCGGGGGCGCCACGCTCACGACGGTCGCGTTCGCGAATTACGTCGGGGTGGGGGGCACGTTCGAGGTGACCGCCTTCCCGGACACCGGGAACGGCGTGCTGTTCCGTAACAGCAAGGTCCGCGTGGGCGACATCACCGACGGCACCAGCAACACGCTAATGGTGGGCGAGCGTGCGAGCCGGCGGTCGCCTCAAACGACGTGGGTGGGCGCGGTGACCGGCAGCACGAACCCGCCGATCAACCCGAGCTACGACAACGAAGGGCCGCCGACCCTGTGCCTCACGAACACCGGGACCGCGGCCGACGGGCGGGTGCCGAACAACGCCCTCGATCACGTCGAGGACACGACCAGCAACCACTCGCAGGGCGTGAACTTCTTGCTGTGCGACGGGTCGGTGCGGTCGATCCAGAACTCGATCGACCCGGCGACCTGGCAGGCGCTCGGCACCCGTGCCGGGGGCGAAGTGGTCGGTGATTATTAAGCGGCGCTACCAGTCGAAGTCGTGTGCGTGCTGATTCCAGTCGATGGCGCGGATCTGCTCGCGCACCCCGGGATCGAGCGGGAGTGCCGGGAAGTTTTGAAACCAGATGATATCCAGTTCGGAGTAAACAAGGTTCTCGTCGCGGGCCGGTTCGAACGAGGTGAATGTGGCAACGCAGACGATCCCGGGTAGCAGTGCTCGCTTGTGCTCAGGTCGATTGGAGTCACCCGCTATCGGGCGCTGCCGCGGGCGAATGAGATGCACCGCTCGCCCCGTGCGATTTTGTTCGGTTCGAACAATCTCATCTACTTTTCGGTCGTTGTCTGCCACACGCGGTGCGCCAAGTGTAAAGTGACCGTAAACGGGTCGCTGGTTCAAGCCAGTGATTTCGATCGCGCGCCCGGAAATTAACGTGAGCGTCATTTGCTCGGGTGCTGGGGTGCTGATTGCCGCGAGCCAGTTTACATCACATTCGCCGCCGAGTTCGATGAGCTGCTTGTTTCTCTCCTCGATCTGAAGTTGTAATTTCAAGAACTCGGCTTCGGACGCGCGGCCCTGCTCGTCGAGCCAGTCGGCGAAGGCGAGCCGCGTCGCGCGCTCGGCGGGCTGGTCGGCGAGCGCTTTCAGGAAGCCGGCTTCGTCGTTCATTGCGTCACCCGAGTAACTTTTCGATGTCGGCGCCGAGTTGCTGCGGGGCCGTCATCGGCCCGTGGCGCGAGACCACGTTCCCGGTGCGATCGACGAGGAACTTGGTGAAGTTCCACTTGATGCCGCGCGTGCCCAGCGTGCCCCGTGCGGCGCTCTTGAGGTGGTGGTACAGGGGGTGAGCGGACGCCCCGTTCACGTCCACCTTTGCGAACATCGGGAACGTCACGTCGTACTCGAGCGAGCAAAAGGACTGGATCTCTTCCGCGTTCCCGGGCTCCTGGCCCATGAACTGGTTGCACGGGAACCCGAGGATCACCAGCCCGCGATCTTTGTATTTGCGGTACAGCTCTTCCAGGCCCTTGTACTGCCCAGTGAAGCCGCACTTGCTCGCGACGTTCACCACCAACAGAACTTGACCCCGGTACGGTTCCAGGGTGGTCGGCTTGCCGTCGATGGTGGTCAGCGGGATCTCGTAGATGCTGGTCGCGGTGGCGCTCATGGCGGTTTCTCGAGTTTCAAGTGGTCAGTGGTCAGTGAGCCGAAACGCGCGAAGGGAGCACCGAGTTTCGAAGGGCACCCGATGATCTTCGCTCCGAACCGATCACTGACCACTTGAAACTACGGGGTTCTCTTTTCTGGACGAGCCGGAAGCGTAAGTGACGGACACCGTGTGTCTTCGTATCGCGCAGATCTTTGCAACCGCGGGTGGTCACGCGATGAGCTTTTCGACCACTTCGCCGTGAACGTCGGTGAGCCGGAAGTCGCGGCCCTGGAGGCGGTACGTTAATTTCTCGTGGTCCAGCCCCAACAGGTGCAGGATCGTGGCGTTCAGATCGTGAACATGAACGCGGTCCTCGGTGGCGTTGAACCCGAGGTCGTCCGACTTGCCGAGCGCGAGCCCCGGTTTCACACCGCCGCCGGCCATCCACACCGAGTAGCAGTTGGGGTGATGGTCGCGCCCGTCGTTGCCGCCCTGAACCATCGGGGTGCGCCCGAACTCCCCGCCCCAGATCACCAGTGTGTCCTTCAACAGCCCGCGCTGTTTCAGATCTTTCACGAGCGCCGCGGAGGCTTTGTCCGTCTTCCCGCACTCGGTTTTGAGGCCGTTGGTGAGCCCGCCGTGGTGGTCCCAGGCTTCGTGGAACAGTTGCACGAAGCGCACCCCGCGCTCGATGAGCCGGCGCGCGAGCAGGCAGTTGTTGGCGAAGCTCGGCTTGCCGGGTTCGGCGCCGTACATCGCGAGCGTGTCCTTCGTCTCTTTGCTCAGGTCCATCAACTCGGGGGCGCTCGACTGCATGCGCCCGGCCATTTCGTAGGCCGAGATTCGCGCCGCGATTTCGGGGTCGCCGACCACGTCCAGGCGCTTCTTGTTGAGCGCGTTGAGCGCGTCGAGCGAGTCCTTTTGCATCCCCTTGTCGATCCCGGCGGGGTTGCTGAGGAACAGCACCGGGTCGCCGGCGGACCGGAACAGGGTGCCCGCGTGGGACGAGGGCAGGAACCCCGAGCCCCAGCACGAGTTCCCGCCGCTCGGGCCTTTGCTCCCGCTCGAAAACACAACGAACCCGGGCAGGTCCTTCGACTCGCTGCCCAGCCCGTAACTGACCCACGCGCCCGCGCTGGGCCGGCCGAACTGCTGGTGCCCGGTGAGGGCCATGATCTGCGCCGGGGCGTGGTTGAACGCGTCCGTGTGCATCGACTTCACGACCGCGATGTCGTCGGCCACTGCGCCGAGGTGCGGGAGCAACTCGCCGAGTTCGGTGCCGCTCGTGCCGCACTTCTTGAACTTGAACTTCGGGCCGAGCAGCTTGGAGTTCGGGTTGATGAACGCGGCCCGGTAGTTCTTGAGCAACTCGGGCGGCGGGAGCGTGCCGTCGAACTTCGCGAGTTGGGGCTTGTTGTCGAACAGCTCCAGGTGGCTCGGCGCGCCGCCCATGAAGAGATAGATCACGCGCTTCGCCTTGGCGGGATAGTGCGGCTTCTTCTGCGCCAGCGGGCTCACCGGGGCAGGGGAGGGGGCGGCATTCGCGCGCATCAAGTCCATCGCCGCGAGTGATGCCATGCCCACCCCGCATTCCTGGAAAAACCAGCGGCGGGTGAGATGGCGTTTGTGCTCGGCTTGCAGTTCTTGCTGAAGGTTCATCAGGCTCATTCCTTGGTGATGGTTTCGTCGAGGTTCAGCAGCGCGCGCGCCACGGTGGTCATGGGCGCGAGCGTCTCCGGTGTGCTTGTGGCACGCTGCTGCTCCAGCAGATGCATCAGCACACTGGTTTCCTTCGCGGTGGGCTGGCGCGAGGTGCAGAGCTGAAAGCCATGCGCGATCGCCGCCTTGTCATCGCCTTTTGCGGCTTCGGTCATGCGCTTCGCCAGATGCTCCGCTGCCTCCAGGCTCAGCGTTTCATTCAGCGTCATGAGCGCCTGCAGCGGTGTGTTGCTGCGCGCGCGCTTGATGCAGGAGGCCTCGCCGTTCGGCACATCGAAGGTGCTCAGGAAAGGATATGGCGTGCTGCGTCTGCGAAACACATAGACACTGCGGCGATACTTCTGCTCCGTCTCCTCCACCTTCCAGGGGAAGGGCGCATAGCTCACCGGTTTCTGAAACAAATACTCCGGCGCAGGCGGCATCACGCCACGCCCGCCGATCTCGCGGTTCAACAGTCCGCTCACCGCCAGCTGGATGTCGCGCACGATTTCACCCTCCACACGCAAACGCGGCCCGCGTGCGAGCAACCGGTTGTAGGGATCGCGCTCCAGCAGCTCAGGCGTCACGCGGCTGTCCTGCTGGTAGGTATGGCTCGTCACAATGAGCCGGTGCAGGTGCTTGATGCTCCACCCGTGATCCATGAATTCGCACGCCAGCCAGTCGAGCAGCTCCGGATGGCTGGGCTTCGTTCCCTGGATGCCAAAGTCTTCCGGCGTCTCCACCAGGCCGATGCCAAAGTAGGCCTGCCACACGCGGATCACAAACGCACGCGCCGTCGTCGGTGCATCGCGTGACACCATCCATTTGGCGAAGGTCAGGCGCGAGCCGTCCGCTTTGGCGGGCAAGGGATTCAGCATCGCAGGCACGCCCGTGCTCACCTTGTCGCCGGGCTTCAGGAAGTCGCCGCGCTTCAGCACGCTCGTCATGCGCGGCTGCGCGCGTGAGTCCAGCACCAGGGTCGTCGTGCCTTC
>DASWYH010000041.1:0-9678 GCA_036405095.1 Gemmata sp.
CCCCGCGCCTCGGTCCCGTTCTTGAAACTCCCGGGGCCGGTAGCCGGCCCTCAACTGATGAGGGCCGGGCGCGGTTTCAGCACAGGGCTTCCTGCTCGGTCGCGCCGATGTACACGACGCCCGAGTACGGGATCTCCATCGTCGCGACCCGCTCCGCGGCCCGCTTCAGCAGCGGGGTCGCGGTCTCGCGGTACTTGGCGCACATCAGCACCACCTCGCACCGGCGGGCCACCTCCACGGACTCGGCCACCGTGAGGAGCGCGTGCCCGTGGATCACGACACAGTCGTAGGGCTCCTTCATCTTCGCCAGCACGTTTTCGAGCTTCTCGCCGGTCGCGGCCTTGCGGGCCTCGTCCGACCACTTGCCCGCCGGGAGCAGGTGCAGCCCGTTCGGCAGGAACTGCACCACCGACCGCATGTCCGTTTCGGACCGCAGCAGTTCGCACACGCCGGCGATGTTCTGGACCCCCGCATACGGGTGGATGGCCGGTTCGCGCAGGTCGAAGTCCACGAGGAGCGTTTTGTAGCCGGCCTGGGCGAGGCTGCTCGCGAGCCCGAAGGCCGCGAACGCCTTGCCCTCGTCGCCGATGGCGCTGGTGACGGCGATGGTCGTGGCCCCGCGGCTGAGCCACGTCTGCGAGACGTAGGCGCGGAGCTTGTCGATGGCCTCGTTCGTGGCGGCCCGGCGCACCGGGTCGCGCCCGGCGGCGTCGTTGGGCAGCCCCGGGACCACCCCCACCACCGGCGCGGGCACCGCCGCTTTCACGTCGGCGAGCGAGCTGACGCGCCGCGCCACGGTCTCGAAGCCGACCACGCCCAGCGCCATCAGCACGAACCCCATGACGCTGGCGAACGCGGTGCCCATCACCTGCTTCTTGGTGTCCTTCTGCGTGGGGGCCGAAGCGGGTTGCAGGACCGAGACCCGGGGCGGCGATTCCACTTCGAGTTTCGCGAGGTGGTAGCGGCGGACCAGTTCGCGGAACACACCGTCTTCCATTTCCAGGTCGCTGTCGCCGGGGCGGTACTCCTTGTCAAACCGGGCGGCCACAAGGTTGCTTTTCTCGACCGGTGCGGGCAGCTCCAGGAGCATCTTGTCCGCCCGGGCGAGCCCCTCTTTGGCCTTTTCGAGCTGGTCCTTGAGCTGCTGGATGCTGTTCACCACCGCCTGGAGGGTCGGCGCCACCTTGTTCGCCTCCGCCAGCTTCCGCGCGCCCTCGATGGTTTTCACCTTCTCGGTCTTGAGTTCCTCCCAGTGCCGCTTGTCCGCCTCGTAGGCGTGCCGCTTCTCCACGATCGCCGGCAGGTTCGGGTTGGTGCTGGTGCCCTCCACCCGCTTCCACAGGCGGAAGGACTCCATCATGTTGCGCGTGGCGGCGATCACGTCCGGGTCCTTCTCGACGTTGTCCTCCACGTACTTGGGCACGGGGGTCTTCTGGATCATGTCCAGTTGCTGCTTCAGGATCGCCTCGTTGCACTCCTGGCGGCTGATTTCGAGGCCGAGCTTTTCGATCTCCTTGACTCGCAGGAGCCGCTCGCGGACCCAGATGCCCGGGTCCAGTTTGTGCATGATGAGGTCCTGGGGGAGCACCGCCGGGGTCGCGCCGGGCGCCCCCGGCGCCCCCGCACCGGTGCCGCCGACGGGCAGCACCCCGGGCGTCCCGGAGGCGGACTTCGACTTCTGACGCCCCTCCAGCGCGGCTTTCATCCGGTTCTGCGCGGCCTCCACCTTGTCCACGATGTCGCGGTTCTCGCGCACCTTCCGCTCCACGACCTGTTCCATGAACGCTTTTTGCACCGCGTTCACGATCTTCCGCGCGTCCTCGGGCTCGGCCCCCTTGAACGTCACCCGGATCACCTCGGACCCGTCCTGCCACGACACCATCAGCTCCTCTTCGAGGTACTTAATGGGGTCCTTCTGGGCCTTGATGGTGGGCAGGTCCTTGATGTCGCGGAGGGCGGCGTTGAGCACGAACTCGGACTTGATGAGGGTGGACTGCGTCTTCACGTAGGTGCTGAAGTCGGTGCGGGCCTGCTGCGGGTTGTTCGCCGTCAGCCCGATCGGCACCGATGACACCTGAAACAGGCCGTAGGATTCGAACTTACTCGCGAGCAGCTCCCACGCTGCGGCGGCCCCGGCCCCGCCCAGCAGGGTGCCGCAGAACACAATCATGAGCCAGTGGAGCCGCAAGTAAATGAGGATGCGCGCGCCGGCCGCGTCCTCGGGCTTCTCCCCGAGTTTGGGGGCCGGCCGCGGCGCCTTCGGCGGCAGAGCGGGCGCGTGTGTGGCGAAGGTTGGTCCGGTCATTGGCCCTGAATCCGTTCAGGTTAAGTGACGGGGTGAAGGCAACCTGCCCCCCGGCCCCCTCCCTGAAAGGGAAGGGGAGAAAAACCGACGAAACGCTTTCGCGGGTTCGGCCCCCGGCCGGAACCAGAACCCAAATCAGCTCGCGTGGCGCTCGTCGACCACGAGCCGCTTGAGCGCCCACACTTCCACCGCGAGCAGCGCGAGCCCCGCCGGCATCATCAGGTAGCCGTAGGCGTCGTGGAGGAAGTCGCGGGTGCCCTTGTCGGTGATGAACGCGAAACTGACCCCGGTCGCGGTGATGCGGAGCACGTTCGTCAGGACGGCGACGGGGACGATGCCGAGCAGCACCATCATCTTCTCGAACCGGCTGCGGGTCATCATGAGCACCGCACCGACCGAGAACGCCGCGAACGTGACCATCATCTTCAGGCCGCTACAGGCGTCCACGACGCCGAGCCGCACCTCGTCGATCAGGATCAGGTTCCCGTCCCGGATCGCCGGGAGCCCCAGCGTCTGGAGTAGGTACGTGCTGCTGACGGTCGCGGCGGTCTTGAGCGGCGCGCCGACGTTGCGCTCGAGTTCGTAGGGCAGGGGGATCATGAACACCAGGAACGCGATCGCCGGGCCGGTGAGCTTCAGGAGCGGCCACCCGCCCGCCGCCAGCGCCACCCCCACGAGGGCGAGCAGCAGCGAGGCCGCATCGAGCTGGTGGAACAGCAGCGCCCCGGCGGCGGCGCGGAGCGCGAGAATGGTGACCAGGATCGCGCACCCGAGAACGGGCTGCGGCTTCAGGACGAGGACCTCGGACTTCCACACGCGCCAGATCAGGAACGCGGAGAAGAACGGGACCAGGAGCCCGTGCGAGTACTGGGGGTCGTTGACCCACTTGTCCGCGAACACGCGGAGCATGGGCAGGTAGGCCCAGCCCAGAAGGGCCACGATCGCGGCACCTTGCCAGAGGGCGAGGCGCGCGGGTGCAACAGCGCGCGCGGGTGTATTCGGTGGTGCGAAACTGACAGACGACATCCGTGCCCCCGTGCGAACCGGGCGATCTCGGGTCAAAGTCCGTGACCCGGAATCCGAGTATGAGGGGATTGTGTCAGATGCGGGGAGGGCGAATCAACCCCAAGTTTTGCGGGGGCGGTGTGCACACGGGCCGTTACCGCTGTGTCGCGACGTCTCAGCGCTTCGGCAGACCCGATCCCGTAGTTTCAAGTGGTCCGTGTTCCGTGTTCGGTCGGGCGTGAAGCCGGGTCCGTGTGCCCTTCCGATCCCGGTCCTTGCTTCTCGTCGGTTCGCCTCACGGACCACCGACGACTGACCACTTGAAACGACTGCGACCCCGTTGAAGGCCCCAGTTCCTCAAAGACGGACCGTCAGGAAATGCCCCACTCCTCGAACGGCACGTGCGGCCACGCGGACTGGACGTCATCGCGGTACGAGATCGGCTGATAGTCTGTCAGAAAGTGGAGCAGGTGCCGCCCCCGGTAGCTCAACCCATCGGGGCCGCGCATCCACGCATTGGAGTCCGCGCCCTCAGCCACGACCCCGAACTGCGGGCTGTCGAAATCACAGCAGACGAAGTGCCGGTGCTGCTCGCCCCAGCCCCCGAACTCGATCCAGAAATCCCACCTTTCGGTCAGGCTGAGGCTCGCGTTTTGGTTCTGACGAAGCAGACTGGCGTAGCTTGCCGCAAATCCGGAGCCGCCGGTGTAGAATTCCCAGCCATCGCTTTGACCGCCCACCGCGCACAGGAAGGCGGCGAAGTCGACCGGTACACAAAACGGTCGCCGGAAGTATTTCTGCAGCACCGGCGGGTCCGCGAGCCCAGGGAGCTGACTGAGCGCCGCGCCCCACTCGCGTGGTGGGTCACTCGATCCCCAGGGCTCAAAACCGCTCGACACCGGTCCCCACGCCCGACGCGCGAGGTGCGCCATCCGACCGACCCAGGTGACCCATGTCGGGTCTTGCACCGCCGCGAGCCGACTGAGTTCGCGGTACAGCGGGCGGTACGGCTCGGCGCCCGGCCGGAGCGCGACCCACGCGGCTTCGGTGCGAAGGTACTCGGCACGCGGGTCGTTGCGCTCTTCGAGCCAGTCCGTGTACGCCAGGCGCAACGTCTCGTCGTCGGGGGCATCGCGGAGGGGCTGGATGAACGCGAAATACTCCGTCGCCATTTCGCCCCTCGCCCCCGGTCGTTACGCCCCGTACTTACCCAGCCGGCCGGCGTGGGCCATCGCCAACAGCATCAGGTGCATCGCCTGGAACTGTCCCAATCCCCCACGCAGGCACGCCTTCTCGCTGAACTCGGTCACCTCGTCGGTGCGGCACATTTCCGCGTTGAGCAGCGTCGGGACCGGGTGCCACGAGTGCGATTTCATCTTGCTCGGCGTGCTGTGGTCGCCGGTCACGATGAACACGTCGGGCTTGAGCTTCAGGATGCCGGGGATCGCCTCATCGAGCTTCTCGATCATGTCCACCTTCGCGGCGAAGTTCCCGTCCTCGCCGGTGCTGTCCGTGTACTTGTAATGCAGGAAGAAGAAGTCGTAGTCGGCCCACACCTCTTCGAGCTTCTGCACCTGCCCTTGCAGCGACTGGCCCGGGTCCAGGATGTCCATGCCCACCAGCCGGGCCAGCCCCTTGTACATCGGGTAGACGGCGATGGCCGCGGCCTTCAGCCCGTACACCTCCTCGAAGGTCGCGATCTTCGGGTAGGTCGCGAACCCGCGGAGCGTCGCGCCGTTGATCGCGCCCTCGGTCGCCAGAACTTTGACCGCTTCGGCGATGAACTGGTTCACCACCGCGGCAGTTTTCTGCGAGGGTGCGTCTTCGCCCTCGGCCTTCAACGGGGGCACGCCGACCGCTTGCGGGTCGGTGTCGTTCACCTTGTCGCCGAGCCCGTCGCCGCGGATCACGAGCACGAACCGGTGCTCCTTGACCGGCTCGACGAACAGCTCCACGCCCGGAATCTTGATCGTCCGGAGCTTCTCTACCGCGGCCTTGTTCTTCTCGTTGGTGGGGCGCCCCGCGCGCCGGTCGGTGATCTTCCCGTCCGCGCCGAGGGTGCAGAAGTTGCCGCGAATGGCCACGTCGCGTGACGTTACGGCGAAGTTGATCCCGAGCGCTTCGAGGATGCCGCGCCCGATCTGGTATTCGAGCGGGTCGTAGCCGAACAGCCCCAGGTGCCCGGGGCCGCTCCCGGGCGTGATCCCCGGCAGAACCGGGACGCTCAACCCGGTCACGCCGCTCTTCGCGCATTCGTCCAGGTTCGGGGTGCGCGCGGTTTCCAGTTCGGTGAGCCCGCCCGGTTTCAGGGGCAGCCCGCCGAGGCCGTCCGCCACGAGGAGCACGATTTTGGTTTGGGCCGGTTCGCGCAGGTCGCGAATGAGTTCGTGTATGTTCATGTCGAAGAGTTTACGCCCCGCAATTAATGAAGTACAGTAGCGGGTGTGTAGGCCGTTAGTCGTTGCCCCCGCGTCGGTTGCCCCGCGAGGCGCCCGACGCGCGCGACAAACAAACGACCCAGGACCAACCCGATGCCCCTGCAACTGCCCGACGAGAACATCGAGTACCAGTTCTCCCGGCTCCTCGCCCAGCCGCCCGAGACCTGGACCCCGCTCGCCGAGCTACAACACCTGAACTTCCTCCCGCCCGAAAAGGTGGACGAGGTCAAGCAGTGGGTCACGTCCGTGCGGGGGCAGGTGGTCGCCGAGCGGGAGTTGCAGAACCCGCCGCCCAAAATGCGCCCGCTCCAGCCGGGGTTCATCGACCTGCCGCAGAAGCTGCTCGACGGCTACAAGCGCAAGCAGGACCTCAGCGAACTCGGCAAGGTGCTCCGCCACGCCCAGCGGCTCCGCGACACCGTGGACCGGGTCGTGATCGTGGGCATCGGCGGCAGCCACCTCGCGGCGAAGGCGATCTTCCAGGCGCTGTGCCACGCGCACCACAACGAGCTGCCGGCGAAGCTCCGGATGGGCAAGCCGCGGATCTACTTCGAGGGGCACGACCTCGACAACGATTCGCTCCAGGAGCTGTTCGAGCTGCTCGAAAACACCTGCGTCGATCCCGACATCGTTGAGGAGCGGTGGGGCGTCGTGGTCGTCGATTCGGGCGGCGCGCTCGAAACCGCCGCCGTTTACCGGGCGGTGAAGGGCGAAGCGGCCAAGTTCTACGGCGCGAAGTCCGACCCGCTCCGCAAAGCGATCGTGCCCATTGCGAGCCCGAAGAGCCGGCTGCGCGACCTGTGCAAGGCCGACGGGTTCGCCGACGACGACATCCTCACCGCGCCCGACGACATCGGCGCCCGGTTCGGCGTGTTCACCCCGGCGGGCCTGCTCCCGGCGGCGGTCATGGGCCTCGACGTGCGCGCGATGCTGCTCGGCGCCTCCACCATGACGCGCCGGTTCATCGAGGAGCCGTTCGACCGCAACCCGGTGCTCCAGTTCGCGGCGGTGAACCACCTCATGACCGAGCGCGGGAAATCGACCCGGGTGACGAGCGTGTGGTCGCGGAAGCTGGAAGCGGTCGGCTGGTGGTACGACGCGCTGGTGAGCGAGTCGCTCGGCAAGAACGGGCGCGGGCCGACCCCGCTGACGACCGTCGGCCCGCGCGACCTGTACAACCGCGGCCAGCAGCACCAGGACGGCACCCGCGACAAGCTGTTCAACAACCTCGTGGTGCGCCAGGGGAAGCACCCGGCGGTGATGATCGGCATGTCCGACCGCAACGAGGACGACCTGAACCAGTTCAGCCGCAAGGGGCTGCCCGACGTGCTCGAAGCCGCGGTGAAGGGGGCCACCGAGGCGCACGCGGAGGCGGCCCGCCCGGGCGCGGACATCGTGCTCCCAATGATCTCCGAGCACACCATCGGCCAGTTGCTGCAAATGCTGATGCTGGCGACCGTGGTGGAAGGGCGCCTGGCGGGTACGAACCCGTACGGTCAGCCGGGGGTGGAGGCGTACAAGCGGAACCTGCTCGCCAACCTGAAGGCAACACCGAACCTGCCCAAGGGCGAGGTCCGCGACCAAACCAAGGGCGTGTGACCGCCCCTCAATCGAGCGCGACGGCTTCGCCCCCGGCACGGGAGGCGAGCCCCGGCAGCACCGCGTCCGCGGAGTAGGACAGGAACCGGACGCTCCCATCGGCGAAGACGAAATTCGCCCCGCCCACATGTGGCGACCAAAAGTGGAACATGCCGCACGGGTCATCGAACCCGCTCGCGGGGCCGAACGGGTAGCGCCCGGGGCCGCACGCCGACCCCGCTACGATTGGCTGTGCGTTCGGTTCTCGCACACCGAGCACCAGGTCCGCCGAACCGGTCAACTGCTGTCCCGCTCCCGCATACCACCAACCGAACTGGAAGTCCGCGCTGGGCGGGCGCTCGCCGAGGAGCAGCGTGTTACTGGTCCCGTCGGTTACGTCGCTAAGCCGGATGGCAGAATCCTGATACAGAACGCCATTGCGCGTGATCGAATCGAGGCCAGCAACACCGAGATACGCGGTGAACGCCACCACGTTGTTCGTGCGCTGGGCGGTCTGTGCGGTGAGCGTGCGCGCGTCGGTGGGGCACAGAAAAGCGGGAACAACGGTCCGCAAGCTCGGGTGCGGCGGGTTGAACGGATTGGGGTTCGCCCGGAACGCCGATTCGGACTGCGCGGCCAGCGCCGCTCGTTCGAGGTGCGGCAGCACGGACACGGTCCACCCTGAAAACGGCATGCGGTCCGGGTGACTGAGGGAGCGGTGGCCGGGCGGGAGCCCGTTGTGGACATCGTGGTAGAGGTGCAGCGCGAGGCCCAGTTGTTTGGCGGTGTTCTGGCACTGCGTTCGGGCCGCCGCGGCCCTCACCTTTTGCACCGCGGAGAGCAGCAGCCCCATCAGGACCGAGATGATCCCGAGGACCACGAGGAGTTCGATCAGGGTGAAGCCCCGTGGGCTACTTGGGCGCATCGCCGGCCCTCGGCGCAACTCCGGTCCCCCGAACGGTCAGCTTGAGGGTCCGAAAGCCGTTGTCGTTGAGGTACAGGTTCCCACTGAACTCGAACGGTTCCGGGCGCCCCACCAGGAGATCGAGGACCAGATCCGCGGACCCGCCGGGAGGAATGCGCAGCCGCTCGGCCGTGGTCGCTTTGAGACAGCACACCGGGCCGCACGCTTCGGGCACCCCCAACACCTCGGCCTCGCGGTCGGTGCCGTTGGTCACGCGGAACACCACCTGAGATTTACCGATCGGGCACTCGCCCAGATCACGCTCGGGCCTCTCCACCTCCAACCGGCCCACCGGGCGCGTTTCCAGGCGGTACTCGTACACTCCCCAACCGAGCAACCCCACGGCGGTGAGGAACGCAAGAACAGCGAGCCACTTCACGGCTGAACTCCGTTTGGAACCCGCCGGCGCGCGAGTAACCGCAAACCGATTGCGATCACCCCCAGCACCGCCGCCCCGATCAAGAACCAAATGTAGTTCGCGATTCGTTTCTTGGGTTCCACGCCCACCGCTTCGGGGAGCCCAAAACCAGACAGCATAAAATCCTGGTCCGGGATTGGGTCGTCCGAATAGTCCGTAAAATCGTACACCTCGTGTGTAAAGAGTTCTCCTGTCACCCCGTGGCGCACTGACCACTCGAACTTTCGACAGCGGACGGCGTCTCCTGTTCCCTGGAGTTCCCGTTGCTTCATTTCGACAACACAGGGGTAGGTCGTTGGGGTGACCTTACCGATCTTCATTTCGCTCTGAATCACAATCGAACGGTTCAGGCGGTCCGTGAGCAACCAGCCGGACGCATCGCCACACGTGAACTCCACACGGTCTCGGTCCGGCGCCGGTTGGGAGATGCGGGTGATCTTGAATTCCGGGCGTTGCGAATACTCGTAGACCGTCGGGTCTCGCGTTTCAAATTTTTTTGTGAGTGTGGCGAGCGTCCCGAGCGGGCGGCTATCTCGGAGGTACGTGGACGAGCGCTCCAGGTCGGAACTCGCCGTTGCGGCGCCGGCCCCTTCAAACGCTTTCAGAGACCAATCCGGAGCGGTCGGGTCTTTCCACAGAATGAAGACGTACTGGGGCGATTTCGCGAAGACGGCCCGTGTCCCCTGGTGCTCGGTGGAAGACACCCAACGGTCCGGCCGCACTTTCACCCGTGATTGGCGGTACTGCCATTTCGGGTTGGTCGGAAGTGAGAGCCGGATTGTGTACGACTGCTGCCGGCGGTCCAACTGGTCAACCGCTTTCCAGTTCTCGATCAGTTGCCGTTCGGTAATCCCAACAGGGGGAGTCGTCGCCTCTTGGGCCGAGGCGCCGAACGCGAGCACACAAATTGCCGCAACACAAGCCAACCGAGGGAGCCGGGGGCGCCCGCTGCGAGCCCGTTTGGTGCCGC
>DASWYH010000042.1:0-3439 GCA_036405095.1 Gemmata sp.
GGGAGGTGGACGCGGCGTTCAGTTGTTCGCAAAAGGGGCTGAGCTGCCCGCCGGGGATGTCGCCGATCAGTTTCAGCCCGCGCGCGGTGGACAAGCTCAAGAACCGCAAGACGAAGGTCCAAAGCTGGTATCTGGACCTCACCTCGATCCAGAGCTACTGGGGCGGGGACCGGGCGTACCACCACACCGCGCCCATCACGATGATTTATGCGCTCCGGGAAGGTCTTCGCTTGGTGCTGGAAGAGGGTCTGGAAGCGCGGTGGGCACGTCACGTCCGCAACCACAAGGCGCTGCGCGCGGGTCTGGAGGCGATCGGCCTGGAGTACATCGCCGCGGAGTCGTGCCGGCTCCCGCAGTTGAACGCGGTGAAGATCCCGGCGGGCGTCGACGACGTGGGGGGGCGAAAGAAGTTGCTCACCGAGTTCGGGATCGAGATCGGCGGCGGGCTGGGCGACTTCAAGGGCAAGGCGTGGCGGATCGGGATCATGGGGTACAACAGCCGCCCGATCTGCGTGCTGTCGGTGCTGGCCGCGCTGGAACACGTGCTCCACGGGGCCGGTGTCAAGCTGACTCCGGGAAGCGGCGTCGCCGCGGCGCAGAGCGTTTACGCCGCGTAAGGTAAGGCACAAATCCGGGGCTCATTGACGGGCGGCCGTCGTGACATCTGGGGCGCCGACAACGCACGCTCAGTGCCCCTGTGCCACAAGGGCAAAAAGCACAGGCGTTCGCCTTTGCCACGGAATCAACCTGCCCATCAATCTAAACGCAGTTCGATACCGGCACCCCCGGGCGCGGCTTCGGCCGTCAGTCCGGACGCCAGCGGGTCGGCGTACTTGCCGGGGAGCCGAAACCACTTGCCCTTCGGCGGTTTCAGCGGGAGCGGGGGCGGTGTCGCCCCCGACGCCCGCCGCGCCTCGGCGATCCGCGCCTTCTCGGCCGCCGAAATGGGCGGTTCGAAGTACGGGTCCGGGCTGAACACCCCCAACTTCACCGGACCGACCGGAACCCCCTGCACGCTAAACGTTCCGTTCTCCTGGATCGTCCCGTAGTAGGTGACCTGGTCCGGCCCGATCACGCTGACGGTGCCGTACACCACCGGGCGCCCTTTGTAAGTGACGGTGCCGGTGACGTCGGTGCGCGCCGGGCCGCACCCGGTCGCAGTGACGAGTGCCGCACCAAGAAGCGCCAGTAACACCCCCCGCCTGGTCACACGACGAAATCCGCGCATGAGCGTGTTTTCCTGTGGTTGGTGGTCGGTGGTCACTCGGGCACGACAACTTCGCCGCCGTTGATGGTCACCATCCCCGGTAGCACGGTCGTCCCCGCGGAATACGCCAACGAGCGGACGCTGCCGTCGCCCATCAGCCAGTTCCCGCCGCCGGCGTGCGGACTGTTGAACCGGTCCTGGCTGCACGGGTCGCTGGCGCTGAACTGCGCGTACCGACCGGGTAGCGACCCGGGGCACGCCGCGCCGGTGTACGCCCCGCCCGGCCCGAACCCGCCGACGGTGTTCTGGTTCGGGAACGCGAGCAGCGTGTGGTAGTCGGCCCCGGCCCAGGTGGTCCCCTGCTGGGTGGCGTGCCGCTCGCCGACCGCTACCGTGTTGCTCAGCCCGTCGGTCACGTCCGTCATTTTGAGGTTCGGGCGCAGGCTCACCCCGGGGATCATGAACGGGGTCTTCACCGGGAACATGCCGTTGGTCGCGTTCATCCCCATGCTACCGGTGGACGGATCGACGTTCTCGTCGCTCCCGGTCACCCCGACGTAGCTCACGGGGGCCACCGGCGCCGGGGGCGCCACGCCCCCGGTCGGATCGGTCGCCGAGGGGCACACGAAGAGGGACACCTTGACCGCCGCGAGCGCCGAATAGCCGGCACCGATGTCGGCCGCGGTGGACTTGCCGACCACCAGCCGCAGCGCGTTGTCTTGCTCCATGTACGGCAGCAGCCGCACCATCCACCCGCCGATGTGCTCCGCGCCGACCGGCCCCTGGTCGCTCATCTGGTACGGCGTGAAGGCCGTCATGAGCGTCCCGCCGAGGGTCGGGTCGAGGCTCGACGGGAACACGGCGCGGGCCGCCGGGAACTTCTGGTTCGCGTCGTGGTGGTTGTGCAGCGCGAGGCCGAGCTGTTTGAGGTTGTTCTGGCACTTCATGCGCGCCGCGGCCTCGCGCACCTTCTGGACGGCGGGCAGTAGGAGCCCGATGAGGATCGCAATGATCGCGATCACCACCAGCAACTCGATCAGCGTGAAGGCGTGCCGGCGCCCGGCCCGCGGGAACAGAGTCATGGGAAAAGCTCCGCTACGGAAATAATGAGCCGCGATAACGAACCGGAGAGGACCGCACACCCGCTCGGGCCTCGGGGCACCCGGAGCGGCCAAATAATCGGAGCGAGCGGTTTACCATCAACGACGGAGAGCGCGGCGCCACTCGTCGTCCAACTCGCGGAGAGGTTTGCCGGTCAGTTCGAGCCAAATGCCCTCGGTGTAGCGCCCGTCGCGGAGCGCCGCGTTGAGCCGCCGCACGAGTGCGGGATCGTAGGTCGCGACCAGGTGCGCGAGGAAGGCGGCAGTCTCTTGCGAATCGCCATCGTAGCGAACCGTGTCGGGGTCCGGCGGGGCGAGCGCGCCCGGCTCGAACTTGAAGAACCGGACGTAATCGGCGACGCCGTGAACCAACCAGCTCGGGGCGCCCTTCACCTTGTACGCCTGAACCAGGAGCGAGGTCGCGTTGACCAGCGCCCCGACATCGTGCGGGTTCGCCTCAAAGTACCCGGCGGACGCGAACACCCGGCCGTCAACCGCACCGGCCAGCGCCACCGCATCGCGGCGCACCTGCAACGGGATGCGGCGCGGCGGGCGGAACCCGTCGGCCGCGAGTTCGTCGCAGATCATCGGGTACGCGCGCTCGCACACCCGCGCCGCGCGTTCGGCCCAGGCCGCCATCTCCGGTGCGCGGCTCGTGTCCACGACGAACTCAACCGGGTGCCGGAACACCGCCAGGGGCGGGTCGGCCTGAATCGCTACCTCGCGAATCAACAGGCCGTGCGATTGTGCGCCGGGCTTCACGCGCACGGCCCGCACGAGGCGCCCGCGTGCGTCGCCGCTCGCCCGCCCGCGAGAGAACCGCGCCAGCGGCTCGAACGCCGCGCCGTCGGCCGAAACGTCCAGGCTCCCGGCCGCGAGCCCTTCGCCCGCGTTCGCCGCCCCGGTGTCAACCAAAACGGATTTCACCGCCACCGGGCGCTCGAACACCAAGGTGAAGTGGTCCGCCTCGGTGGGGTTCTCGATGGACGCGAAAAACGTGTCCGGGTTCCCATCGAACGCGAGTTGCCGGATCGACTCGCCCCGCGTGTGCAGGGAGGTTTCGACCGCGACCCCGACCCCCGGGACCGCGCTCGCGGGCGGCCCGGGCGCGGTACCGACCGCGGGAACCGGC
>DASWYH010000043.1:0-4260 GCA_036405095.1 Gemmata sp.
CCGTCTTCGGTGATCCTCAGCCGCAATGCGATGCCGGGGGTGACCAGTTCGACCTCGACCCGGTCGGCGTGGACGACGCCCGGAGCGTGCAGAACGCGAACGCCCCGTTCAAAGCCCCACCGCGGCGGCGTCCAACCCGGCTTACAGGTGAGGGTGCGGCCCTCCCCGGCCTCAAGCCGCAGCCCGATCTGGGGCCGGCGCGCGTGCCCCTCCTCGGGAACGCCGCGTGAGCGCTCCTGGGCTGAGAAGTGTGCGGCCAGGAACTCTCCACCGGCCAGAAGGATCGGCGTGTTGTCGATCAGGTGGGAGGCACAGTCGTAGGCGGACTGGTACGTGGAGCGTGACACGACGGCACCCTATGCAAGGAGAAAACACCGGGTTGGCGTTTGGCCGGGGAATACGCCCGGCCTCCCTTGCGTTGGCCTCCGAAGTCGTGTCGGAGAATAGCGGGCCAAGCAGCCCTGTTGGTTCCTTATAGCGCGCCTGCTGCAGCGCGGGCCACTCCTTGGGGGAGGAGCGTCTCGCCTCTTGGGACGAGTCGGCCAGTGATGTCAAGTATAGGCAAATTCTGTATGTATGTAAATCGCGGATGAAGAATTCTCCAATTTCCGGTTCGCGGCCCAATACATGACAAGTTTACAACTTGCCCGCACATCAACAGTCGCAGCCCTTCATACCTCTTTACAACTGGCCTACACGTCAACAATTCTTACCCTTCCCGTCTCGACATCGGCGGCATCATCATAGATACTGCCCTTGAGGAGAAGGTCGGCTGGCCAATCTATTTTGATCTAATTTCTGGCAACACTAGTATTATGTGCGTGCCCGGAGGTGCTTATATGCCCGTGACTACTATTCGCTCCCTCGCCGCGGAGATCGGCATCAGCTACTGGCAGGTCCGCCACGTCGTCCGAATGGGTTATGTGACCGCCCAGCGCCCGGCCCGCCGGAAGTGGTATCTGACGCCGGAGGACGCGCGGGCGATTAAGGCGTACTTCGGGCAGGTTGAGCCGGCGACCGAACCAAAGGAGACGCGGCCCGAGAGCCGAGGAGTGTCATGACCAACCGCACCCCGCCGGCACCGTTCTTGGCCGGGAACCCCGAACGGATCGCCAAGAATCTCCGCGTCCGTGTCGGGGCGGACGGGGCCGTGTCGCTCCTCGCGCTCTATTCCAAGCTGACCGACCCCCGCGGGTGGGGCCGGAAGCACGACGGTGCCCCGGCTTGGGCGAACAGCGAAGACCACCTGCTCCGCTGCGGTGCGTCCGGGCGGTTCCCCCGGAAGATGACGAGCGAGGCTCTGGCCGAACACCTCGCCGGCGGCAGCCCGCTGTACGTCAGCGCCGGAAGCACCCGCCGCGACGCCAACGACAAGAACCACTACTACCGATACACGCTCGCCGGCATCGACATCGACGCCGGGGGCCGGCACAAGGTCGGGTCGGCGGCGGGGGCGCGGCGATACCTCGAACGGGTGGTGAAGCCCCTGTTCGGCGACCACCTCCTCTGGGAGCCGTCCACGCACGGCGAGGGCATTCACGCGCCGTTCATCCTGTACCGCTGCCGGGCCGCGGACATGCGGAACGCGCTCAACTGGCTCCAACTGTACCTGCGGGCGCACGTCCGCCCCGACGACGACATCGCCGGGGTCGAGATCAAGGGGGTGCCGACCGAGTACCTGTACACGCCCGAGGGCCGGCTGACCGGGGTACGACGCGGGTCGCTGATCCGTATGCCGCGCACGGCGGACTGGAGGCGTCTGCTTTCGACCTCAATGACCGACTACCAGGAGTTGATGGACCTTCAAATCCCCGAGCCGCCGAAAGCCGTTCGCCGCGGCGTTATTCCTACTCCCCCGACCACCACCCCGACCGTGGCTCAGGGCAACTTCCCGCTCGCAACCGTCAGCCCCCCTTCATCGACACCGTCTTCGCCCGTCACGGCGCAAGCCGCCCCCGCCGCAGCGCCACCCGAACTGCCTTTGAGGAGTCGCTCGGGCGCGGCGTTCATGACGCACGGCGACGTGGCGAAGCTGCCGCAGTTCGAGAAGAAGGCCCAGCACCTGCTAAACCGTTTCCCGCTCGACAACCGCATGCGTAACGGCAAGAGGGTCGAACGCGCCGACGTAGCGATCTTCTTGTTAGTCGTTTCTTGGCTGTCGAAGGCCGAAAACGCTTGCGAGAACGGGGCCATGCCGCACAGGAGGATTCGCAACCTCTGGCAGACACTCTTCACCGACACGCATGTGACCCGTTCGCCGGCCAACGAGCGGATCGCGCTGATCCGCGACTGGCTGTCGGGCATCGACGCCATCGAGTGGACCGACGCTTCGTACAGCCCGACGACGCCGGACCAGCCGGGCCACGCCTGCAAGTGGCGGATCAAAGACGAAGTCGTATTGTGGCTCGAATCCGCCACCTCTGACACACACACATTCACTGTTCCAAGCTGTTTACGGCTCACGACGCCCATACAGCCCCGATGCGCCGTCCCGACCCGGCAAAGGGGTTGGCTCACGCTCATCGGCCAGCGATTCGACCTCTTGGAGCCGACGTTGTATGCTTACGCGGCCTGACGAGACGCGGGGAGGCCATACCCGGTTGTGGGAAGTTGCGCGCGGGCCGAGAGGATCGCCGTCGCAGCCGAGACGGTTCCGACCCCACCACGCTGCGGAACACCGGACGCGGCACAAAGGGGTCGGGATCGGCGGGCACGACGGCGGGCGGATGCGGGCCGGGCTACGGCGGTGTTGGGGTTCGGGGTGACGGGGGGCTGGGCGATGGACGCGCGGGGCGAATCGTACTCGACACTCCGCGATGAACTCCGGCGGCTCGAACCGGCGTTTCGGGCGTCCGCCGCCGCGTACCCCGGCCTGCGCTGTCAGCGTGTTTGGGACGGCAATACGGTCACCGAGGCCGGGTGGGAGCGGTTCGCCGACGCCAACCCCCTGCCACATGCGTGGCAAGAGTCGCACGTCTTGGCCGGCGGCGACGGCCTGCTCCGCTTCACCGGCGATCCCGCGGCCTTCGCCGCCTTCACCGCCGTCGCGGACGGCGGGTGGGTCGTCCTCGACCGCCTGCAAGAACTCGCGGAGGCCCAGGTGACGCTCGGGCAGAGCGGGTACGCGGACGGGTGGGTGGAGGCGGTGTTCGAGACGGCGGTCGCCACGATGACGCCCGTGTTGCGGGTCGAGTGCGACCGCTGGGAGTTGACCGAGGACGAGTTGGAGGAGTTGAACGAGTACGACCCGAGCTACTGGAGCGACGACGGCCCCGACCGCTACCCGCTCCACCCGTGCGTCCAGACCTTTGTTCTCGACGTGTTCACCTCTTCCGCGGAGGCGATCCGGCTTTGGCTCGACCCGGACGCCGTGGTGAGCGTTGACCTTCGGATGGACGACTTGGCGATCCGTCTCCCGGCCTTCGCCTCCACCCCCGACTCGATTCCGGCGCTAACGCCGAAAATCGTTCCCCACCCGGACGACGAACTCGACACGAAGGCGGCGGCAGCTTACCTCGGCGTCAGCCCGGACACGCTGGAGAGGTATTTCCAGAGCCGACTGCTGCCCCGGCGGAACATCGCACCGCCCGGCTCGGGCATGCCCCGCTACCGCTACAGGGTCGCCGATCTAATGCGCGCACGCCAGCAGCGCGAGCAGTGGGCCACCCCGAAGCCCCCTGCCGCCCGCAGGCGGCGTCCGCCGCCGGACGCCAAACCGACTTACGACCACCTCGACCTCGATTGAATCGGTCGCGGAGGCGGACTTAACTTTCCACCCCCGGTCGCTGTCACTCGGCGACTCTCGATCTGCGGCAGCGCCGGCGTCAGCCAATCGGCGAGCGGGGCGTGTTCGATGATGCCGAGCGAGTCGGCGAGGCCGGGGTCTGCCGCCGCTTGGGTGAGAAGGCGAAGTCCGTCCAGCACCTGCTGGGTCGCGGCCTCCGAGCCGATGGCGGCTGCGCGAGCCGCGGTGGTGGGCGTACCACTTCGCTCCGCTTCAGACGCCCGGTGTTCTTCTCGCTCGGGCGGTCGGTACACCACGCGCCTTCTGTCGAGCCATCGACGGACCACTTCGTGCGGTACGACTCCGCGGACCGTACCTGCGATTGTCGTCTCGATCTCAGCGAGAAGCCGCTTCCAGACGGAACGAACCACATCCTCGTCGGGGACGAGTTGTTGACGGATGACGCTGTGGAGCAGTGCTTCACCGCCGCGGGTGCCGAAGACGGTCCCTTCTTCTCCCGTAAACCACATATAAAC
>DASWYH010000044.1:0-1609 GCA_036405095.1 Gemmata sp.
GCGAGCCACCGAGAAGGTTCACGGCGAAATCAAGGAACTCATCGACGCCCTGGAGCGCCTTCAGGATCTCGCGATCGACGTGAAGGCCACGGTTATCGAACTCGACCCCACGGCCTTTGAGAAGTTCGTCAAGGCGCTCCCGAAGGGCAAGACAAAGGCACCCGTGCTATTCGCGGTGGGGAGGGAAGTGATCGGCGATCCGAAACCGGCGGATTTCGAGGTGCCCGAAGCCGCAGACAAGATCCTCAAGAGCGGGCGCGAGGTGCAGACCTCCGCCGGGCGGTTCGCGAACGGGGCCGACTCGGTCGTGTCCGCGCGGAAAGTGGTGGTGCCGTTCAAGAACGACCCGAACGCGGTCAACGTCGGCGCGAAGGTCGCCAACCCGCTGTTCGTGAAAGAAGGGCATTCGCTCAGCGCGCTGTCGGTGGTGTCGAGCGACCGCCGGTTCGTGCGCATGAAGCTGACCGAGTCTTCAACCGCCGTCGCCGGCGTGCGGAAGCGCGAGCTGTTCGAGCTGGAGGGCAAGAAGGTGGTCGGCCAGTCGCTCGAAACGGAAGACCTCGGTGCGACCGGCTCCGCGGTGATCGCCGACGGCGGCACGGCCGTTTTCAAGCTCGCCTACGCACCAAAAGAAAAGGTGTGGGTGGTGGTGCTCAAGCCCACGCTCTTCATCCAGGCGGAGGCGGACGAACGGGAGCGCGAGGAGCGGCTGAGAGGCAAGATCGAGCGCGCCTTCCCGCCCCTCAAGCCGAAGTCGTGATGCCCCGCTTTGGCGCGGCCGGGGCAAGCCCGGCCGCGTACTCGCTCATCGGCCCACTCGAACGAGCACGCTGAGCAACTCACCCATTCGCGCCGCGGCGAGCTTCGCATTCGTGAGCACCTCGGCATGATCGAGGGTCGAACCGCTCAGCCCGGCGGCGCGGTTCGTGACGCACGAGACCGCGGCCACTTCCAGCCCCAACCGGGCCGCTTCCTCGGCCTCCATCGCGGTAGACATGCCCACGGCGTCCGCGCCGCACGCGAGCAGCGCGCGGATCTCCGCAGGGGTCTCGTAACTCGGGCCGGTGAGCGCGGCGTACACACCCGCGAGCAGCGTGCGTCCGGCGGCGGTCTCGTGTGCCCGCATCACCTCGATCAGGCGCGGGGAGTACGGCTGCGCCGCCCCCGTGCCGCGCGCGAGCGCTTCCCACGCCCCAGGGCCGAGCAGCTTCAGGTGCCCGCGAAGCGCCATCAGGTCGCCGGGGTTCAGCGCCGGGTGGATGCCCCCGGCGGCGTTCGTCAGCACGACCCGCGCCGCGCCAAGTTCGGCCGCGGTGCGCACGGTGCCGGTCACCACGGGCCAGGGGTGGCCCTCGTAAAAGTGCAAGCGCCCCCAAAAGAGCAGCGCGGGCGCACCGGACCATTCGCCGACCGCGAGGCGCCCGCCGTGCCCCCGGACGGCCGGCGGAACGAGACCCGGAACGTCCGCGAAGGGGACCGACGCGCGCTCCACGAACGCGCCCGTGGTGCCCGCGAGCCCGGACCCCAGGACGACGGCGGCACGCGGCCCGAGGCGGCGCGCGGCCCGGGCGAACTCGGCAAACGTGGTCATCAGGCGCCCGCCAGTTCG
>DASWYH010000045.1:0-6537 GCA_036405095.1 Gemmata sp.
TCGTCGGGCTGCCGATGGAGTCACTCGAAAAGGCCCTGGGGTGGCTGGCGAAGGTGCTTTGAGGCGTTACGATGAACGAACCCAAGAAAGAACTCCGCGACCGGCCCCACCGCCCCTCCGGACCGCCCGAACCGGTGCCGCCGATGGCGGAAATGGTCACGCGCCTTGACACCTGGCTCGCCCGGAACCGCCCTGACTTTTACGCCAATCTTCGCCCTGGGCTGGCCGAAGCCGCGTGGGCCGACTTTGAATCGCGCCTCGGTATTCGGCTCCCGGATGCATTTCGCGTGCTGTACCGGTGGCGTGACGGGCAAAACGAAGACCTGAACTTCCGTGATAATCGCTATTGGATGGCGTCGGAGGACATCGTTCGGGTCAAAGAGCTGATGGACGGCATGATTGATACCGACTTTGAGCCGGGTTGGTGGGAGCGGGGGTGGGTGCCATTTCTTGCCAACGGGGCCGGGAGCCACCTGTGTGTTGACATGGGCGGCTCGGAACCAGGCCGGTTGGTCGAGTTCTGGAACCGCGATTGGGACCGCCCGGAAGTGGCCCCGAGTTTCGAGCGGTGGCTGCACGAGTTCGTTACGTCACTTGAGCAAGACCGGTGGGAAGAGACGGAGGTCGGCTTCAAGCGCGTACAAGTGCGAGACCGCGGCGAGTGACACGAAGGCACTACACGCACACTTCCACGGTCAGGAAGTTGTCCGGCTCCGTCTTGTAGAGCGCCGACGCGACCCGCAGCGTCTTGATGCGGTCGTCGTGCCACGCGTTCTCCAGTACCGGGACCGTGTCGGGGTACGGGAAGTTCTCCAGCACCTCGCACCTCACCAGCATCGCGCGCACCTTGCGGATGCGCTCGTCGCCCAGGTGCTCGCACGTCAGGAAGAGGGCGTACCGCACCAGCGTGACCGGTAGCCCGGCGTCCCGCCGGATGTGGCCCTCAACGAAGTGCTCCGCCACCGCGTTCAGTACGAAGTTGAGCAGGAACCAGCGGTCCTCTTTGGGGATCGGCATCAGCGGGTTCCCGACCGTCGTCGCCCGTGCCGCGGTCCGGACCTTCTGCACCGCCAGCGCGTTCAGGAAGATCTCGTCGATCGACCGCTCCATCACGGTGCGGATCTTCAAGCCGCCGTCCGCGAAGATGTTCAGGCTCACTGTGACCCGTTCCAGGAACTCCTTCGCGCGCCACTGCCGGTGCGCCCGGCGCCGGGCCCACCACCACGTGAAGACGAAGGTCGCGCCGGACGTGGTCGCCGCGACCAGGATCGTGACGATGACGCGCTTGGTGTACTCGGCCGATACTTCGACCTCGTTCAACCCGAACAGGAACATGGGGCGCTCCGGGGCAGAAATGTAAACGTCCTTGCCCCGGGATTCTATGCGGGTTACGCCCCCGGCGGCGCCGCCCCTTTGCGCATGAGAACCAGCCCGTTCCAGCGGCTGTGGCACAGGAGGTAATCGAGGTCGCGGCGCCAGCCCCGCGCCGGCGACACGGCCAGCCGCAGGCGCCACCAGAGCCGCGCGAACAGCCCGCGGTTCATGGCCGTGTCGAGCGACGCCTGGAAGTCGGCGAACGGGTCGGGGATCGTTGCCTTCCGGGTCTCGTAAAGCGCTTTGCTCAGCTCGTCCGGCGGCGGGAACACGCGGAACTCGGTGAACCCGGCCGCGCGCGCCAGCGTGACGACGCGGTCCGGGGGCATGTCCTTTTCGGTCACCCCGAACTCGGCGACGGCGTGCCGGCTGTCGGCGCTGGCGTGGTGCCCGAACCCGGGCTCGACCGCGACGCACACGCCCCCCGGCTTGAGCGCCGCGCCCGCCCGCCGGAGCGCCAGGGCCTCGTCGTCCGCGTGGTGCAGCGCGTCGAAGAACACGGCGCAATCGAACTCGGCGCGGAAGTCGAGGTGCTCGTAGTCCGACACCCGAAAGCTCAGGTTGCCCAGCCCGGCGGCAGCGCGCTGCTGGTCCGCGAGCCGGATCATCTCGGGCGCGAGGTCCACGCCCACCACTTCGTACCCGGCGCGGGCCAGGAACGAACTGGTCCACCCGGTCCCGCACCCGAGGTCGAGCACCCGCGCCGGGGGCGCGGGGAGCAGCGTCATCACGGTCCCGAGGCGGATCAGGTTGCGCCCGCACTCGCGGTCCGAGAACGGCTTGTTGGCCGCGTGTTCGGGGTTCATCCGCTGCGCGTACTCGATCTCGTTCTGCTTCGCCATGTGTGCTCCTCCCCGGGACCGGTTAGCGCTGGCTGCCGAACAGGCCCACCGAGAAGTTGAACACCTGGCGGTGGTCGTACGGCCCCTTCACCACCGGGAACGCGATGTCGAACGCCAGCGGGAGCGGCCCCAGCGCGGGCACCGACATCCGGATGCCCGTACCCACCGACACGCGGTAGTCCTTGATCTCGAAGTTGCGCTCCACGGTCCCGTGGTCCACGAACGCGACCCAGAACATCTTGTCGCTCGGGAGGATCGGCACCTGGTACTCGATCGAGTTGAGCAGCGAGAACGTGCCGCCGACGGCCAGCGTGTTCTCATACGGCCCGACCCCGCGGAAGCTGAACCCGCGGAAGCTGCGGATGCCACCCGCGTAGAACCGCTCGAACACCGGCGCGTTGGTGCCGGCCACCGCGACCTGGGTGCGGAACCCGAGCACGTGGCGCCCGCTCCCGTCCTCGCGGGCCAGGTACTTGGACGAGAAGAACTGCGTGAACTCCGCCGTCCCGACCGGGAACGTGTAGTCCCCGGTCACCTGCTCGAACCCGGCGTCGAACACGTTCCCCTTCGTGGGGTAGATGTACGAGTCGCGGGTGTCGCGGTTGATCCCGGCCCGGAACCCGGCGAGGAAGTGGCTCCCCACGTCCTTGCTGACCGAGTACGGCGCGTACACCGGCACGTCGCCGATCTTCACCCCTTCGAGGCGCGTGGACAGCGACGCGGTCCAGATCGGGTCCAGCCGCCGGTCCAGGGTGATGCGCCCGCCGTACCGGTCCTCGGTGTACTCCGCGTAGGCCCGGTTATAGAAGTACGCCGAAGTGGTCAGCCCGAACGGGGTGTCGAACAGGTACGGCTCGCGGAACGTCGCCGAGTACCGCTGGTACGTCGTGCCCGGGGCGGCCTCGATGCGCAGCTCCTGCCCGGCCCCGCGGAACGCGCGCCCGTACCGGATGTCGTCCCAGCTCGTCGGGATCCGGGTGATGTCGAAGTTGCGCTCGTTGAGCGAGATGTTGCCGTTCAGCCCCGCGTCCGAGTTCACGCTGCCGCCGAAGATGACCTGCCCGGTGCGGGTCTCGCGCACCCGCACCCGGATGTCCTTGAACGTGTCCAGCTCGTTCGGCAGCACCTCGACGGAGGGCGGCTCCTCCTGGTCGAAGATGCCCAGCCGCGCGAGCCGCATGCGCGCGTCTTCGAGCTTCGGGTACTGGAGGATCTGCCCCGGGCGCAGGTCGAGCTGGTTGAGGATCACCCGGTCCCGGGTGATGTCGTTGCCCTCGATGATGATGCGCCCGACCCGGTCGGGGACGCCGCTGTCGTTGAGCACGTTGTACTGCACCTGCACCAGCCCCGGCTGCACCTCGGTCCACTGCTCCTCGATGCCCCACTGGTGCCCGCGGACCCCGCCGAAGTCGCGCATCCGGGTCAGGTCCCGCTGGGCCACCCGGCGGTCGTACCGCTCCCCCGGCTTCAGCTCCGTGACCGCTTCCAGCTTCTCGACCGGGTACGAACTCAGGCCGCTGATGACCTTGTCGGCGACGCGGTACTGGCGCCCCTCGACGATGTGGTACACGATGGTCACGTGGCTCATGTCGGCCGAGCGCCGGACCTCGGGGGTGATCTGCACCGCGAGGTAGCCGAGCGACTGGTAGTACTCGGTGAGCGCCTTGCGGTCCGCGTCCAGCGACATCGAGTTGAACTTGCCGCCCATCATCCGGAGGAACTCGCGCTTGGTCACGAGCTGCTCCTTGAGCCGCCCGGTGGTGGCGCCCACGTTCCCGACGAACTCCACGCCCGCGACCTTCACCACCGGCCCCTCGACGATGTCGTACACCACCCGCGTGTCGCCCGGCTTGTTCCCCTCGACCAGCTCCACCGTGGCGAAGTAGCGCCCGTCCTCGTGGTACTTGCGGAGGATCGCGGCGCGGCCGATCTCGTTGAAGTGCGGGCTCATCGCGTCACCCTTGCGCAACCCGGTGAGGGTGCGCAGCTCGCTGTCCCGGAGGTGCTGGGCGCCGTGGTACACGATGTCCTGGACCGTTTGCCCCAGTTCGGTGACGACGAAGGTGACCGTGATGCGCCCGTCGGCCTCGTTGGTGGTGAGCACCCGCACCCCGTCCGCGGTGAACCACCGGGTGCTCTGGAGCCGGCGCACGTCTTCCTGGATCAGCGCCTGGTCGTAGGACTTGCCGGCGCGGGTGTGGATCACGTTGAGGAGTTGGCTCGTCGGGTGGCTCCGGTTCCCGGCGGTCAGCACCTCGGCGATCGCTTTGCCTTGTGGGTTGTCGGCCGCGCGGAGCCACCCGTGCGAGCCCGCGAACCCCGCGAGTACGAACACGGTAGCCACGAGCCACGAGCGGTCACAACGGCGGACGGGCATCGGATTCCCCCAAGGGCACGACAGCAACGGAGCGGCATCTCGAGGCGCGAGAGGGGCCAATACGCAGGGGGAGATTTTGTGTCAAGATCGCCGTGCGGGGAGCCGAAGTGCGGGGCGCCGCTGCGGTCAAGGTGGGTTGGCCAATACGGGAGCCGGTTGAACCCCGCCCGACCGGAATTGCCCACGACGCACTTTCGCGGCCCCGCGACGAAGGTTGTGGGGCCGTATTGTTCCGTTCCTGTCGCCCGCAGCGGGCACGCTTTCGGTTCTTCGGTGTGCAATCCCTCCTTTTGGCGCAATCTTCGCACTTTGCCCGGATTATGGTTCTTTCGGGCACCCTGGAGTTTCACCGATGTCGTTTCCTCTTATCGCTGCTCTCGTTTCGGCCGCCGGCGCGTCTGCTGTGTCAGAGTGTGAAATCCCATCGCGATACTATTTCATGCTGTTTGGGGGGCAGTCGATCCCGTACCGCCCGCGAACCGCTCACACATGGGCAACGTTCGTGAAGGCCACACCGACCGCGGACGGGAGCTTCCGTATCGAACACGTCACGATCAGTTGGCTCCCAGCGGCGGGGCCGGTGCAGCCCCTCCGCCTGCGTTCCGTTGCGGGCAAGAACCACTCCCTGGACGAGACGTTCGCGAAGATGCGAAACAACGATGCCCGCGTGTCGGTGTGGGGGCCGTTCGAGACCGACGCGACCCGGTACGCCCTTGCGGCGCAGCAAGCGGACGTTCTCAATAGCGGCGCGGTCCGGTTCCGGAGCGTGGATTCGTTCCGCAACAACCGGGGCGTGCAGAACTGTACCCACGCGGTCACCTACGCCGATCCGAACTTGCAGCACCTGCGCCAGCCGGTGCCGGTCGGGTACGGCGAACCCGGTACGAGCAAGCTCGCCGCCAAGTACGTGAACAGCGGGGCGGTTGCGGGCGCAGAAACGCACGACTGGGTATTGAGCGCGGTCGGCGCGGACCAGTATCCGGTGGTGCGCCGCGCTCCGGGTGAGCACATCTCGCGCCGCCGGCGGTGAGGTACAATGCCCTCATCGTCACCGCGAGGGGAGGGCCAACGATGTCCGCAATTACCGTCACCACGCGCCCGGACGGCGTTGCGGTGCTCACCTTCGACCAACCCGACAGCAAGGCGAACGTCCTGACGCGCGAGTTATGGACCGAGTTCGGTGAGGCGCTCACCGCGCTCGCCACTCGTACCGACGTGAACGGCTTGGTCCTCGCGAGTGCGAAGCCGAACATTTTTATCGCTGGGGCCGATCTCAAACTCCTCGCGAACGCGCCCGGGCCGAACGATCCCGAGGTGCGGGCATTCATCGAACAGGGCTTGCGCGTTCTGGAGCGCCTGGAAGCGCTCCCGTTCCCCACGTGCGCGGCGCTCGACGGGGCCGCACTCGGCGGCGGATTGGAGGTCGCGCTCGCCTGCGACGCCCGCATCTGCGGCACGAACCCGAAGGTGCAGTTGGGGCTACCCGAGGTGAAGCTGGGGTTGATCCCGGGGTGGGGCGGCACGCAGCGGCTGCCGCGCGTTCTCGACATGAGCCCGCTGTACGGGGCGAGCAACTTGGTCACGACCGGCCGGAACCTTGACTACCACCAGGCGCTGGCGAACAAACTGGTTGACACCGCCAGTGAACCGGCCGCACTGGTTGAGCAGGCGGTTTATCACGTCCTGCGCGTGGACCGAAAGGCGCGCCGGCGCCAGAAGTCGGAGCCACTTCCAAAGTGGGTTGGTGAGCGGTTCCAACCGCTCCAGGAGTTGACGGGGGCCGCAGCGGAAGCGGTGCGGGTGATGGTTGCCGGTGCGGCGCTTCCGCTCCCCAACGCGATCGAACTCGAAACCGAGGCGTTCTTGCGGCTCGCCGGGTCCGACGAATCGAAGCGGCTCATCGCCGAGTTCTTCAACCGCAAGAAGTAGGTGCCCCTGGGACCG
>DASWYH010000046.1:0-5082 GCA_036405095.1 Gemmata sp.
GGTGCCGGCCTTCGTGGTGGCGTCGAACACGCTCAGGAGCTTCTCTTTGTCGAACACCATCTGTTCGCGGCTCAGGCCCGTGAGGTCGTAGAGCGTGGTCAGCTCGATTGCGTCCACCGGGCAGGCCTCTTCGCACATCCCGCAGTAGATGCACCGCAGCTCGTCGATGACGAACGTTTCGGGGTACTTCTCGCGCCCGTCCTTTTGCCACTCCGCCGGCGCGGGGGCGGCGACGATGTCGATACAGTGCGCCGGGCACGCGGTCGCGCACATGTAACACGCGACGCACTTCACGCGCTCCTGCGCGTCACGGTTGAGCCGGTGGACGCCGCGGTAATTGGGCGTCATCTTCGGTTCCTGCTCGGGGTACTGCTCGGTGACCTTGCGGCTCACCATGTGCCCGAGCGTGGTCTTTAGCCCGTCGATCAGCGCGGGGATGTAGAGCTGCTCCCACAGCCCGAGCTTGGCCTCTTCGACCCACGTCACTTCGGATTCGGCGATCGGCATAACGGTCCCGAGTGTTGGCGAACCCCGTCCGCAAGGGCGGGGGTGCGGGTGTACAAGAAGCCCCCGCCCTTGCGGACGGGGTTCGCTTTATCGCCCGGCGTAGGTCACGCCCGCGGGCAGCCCCGGCGGCAACTTCACGACCTTGCGCTTCGGGTTGGTGACCGTGCCGCTCGTGCGGGCGCCCATCAGCCCGGCGCCGAAGAACAGCAACACGTTCGCGCCCGTCAGCACCAGGAGCGACCACCCGAACTGCTTCACGAAGATGACCGCGATCAGGTTCAGCAGCGCCAGCGGGATCATCACCTTCCACGCGAGGTTCATCAGCTGGTCGAACCGGAACCGCGGGATCGTCCACCGCACGAACTGCGCGAACACGCACAGGGCCACCATCTTGCCCACCAGGATGAGCAGCTTCAGCACGGCGCCGACGATCACGTTGTCGGAAACCGCTTCGAGCCCGAAGAAGCTCCACCCGCCGAGGAACAGCACCGACACCATGAAACTGCCGGTCACGAGGTGGATGTACTCGGTGAGCAGCATGAGCCCGAGCTTGAGCGAACTGTACTCGGTGTGGTAGCCGCCGACCAGTTCCTGTTCGGCCTCGGGCAGGTCGAACGGGAGCCGGCTGCTCTCGGCGTAGCTGCTGGCGAGGAACAGCAGCAGCGCGAGCGGCTGGAACAGCACCAGCCACCAGTTGTTGCCGATCGAGAGCGTGGCCGCGAGCTTCCCGAGGACCGGGTCGCCGCTGCTCATGGTCGCCTGCCACGCGAGGATCTTCTCGGGGTTCAGCGAGCCGACGATCAGGAACACGCCCAGCACCGACATCCCGAGCGGGATCTCGTAGCTCACGATCTGCGCGGAACTCCGCAGCGCGCCGAGCAGCGAGTACTTGTTGTTCGCGCTCCACCCCGCGAGGATCACGCCGTACACCGCCAGCGAGCCGAGAGCGAAGATGTAGAGCACGCCGATATCAAGGCCGGGGGCGAGCACGAAGTTGAAGCTCTCGCTGTACGCCTTCTGTTGGGCCTCGAACGTCGCGACCGCATTGGGCTGCGCCACCGCGACGGGCTCGGGCGGCGGGGTGGTCGCCCCGAAGGGCACCACCGCGAGCGCGAGCAGCGCCGTTCCGACGGCGACCGCCGGCGCGAGCAGGTAGAAGACCTTGTCCACGTGGTCGGGGATCACTTCTTCTTTAAGGAAGAACTTCCCGCCGTCGGCGAGCGGCTGAAGCAGCCCCCCGGGGCCGACCCGGTTGGGACCGACGCGGTCCTGCATCCACGCCGAGATCTTGCGCTCGCCGAGGGTGAGGTAGCCGCACACGCCGAGAACGCCGCCGATCAGGCCGACGATCAGGATGGCGGTGATAACGAGTGGGTCGAGGGTCGGCATGGCGCTTATCAGTAAGGTCGTGTCTGAGGCTCGGTCCTCACCCCGTTAAGGGGTGAAAGGCATCACGCGGTCACCGTCTCCAGCGCCAGTCGCGTTTCGGGGGCGAGTGCGCCGAAGAACGGCACCGCCTTCGCCAGCTCCTTGCGCACCGCCTCGGGCTGCACCAACCCGCGGCGGCCCAGGAGGTCGAACGCGAGTTGCAGTTCCGTGCGCGTCTCCTGCGGCGGGCGCGCGGCCCGCGGGAAGGTCTGCACGTAGTTCGCGTGGTTCACGAACGTGCCGTCCTTCTCGAACACGGTCGTCGCCGGCAGGATGTACTTGGCCGAAGCGGTCACGACCGTGGGCAGGAGGTCTTGCGCGATCAGCAGCGCGGGCGCCTTCCAGTCGGTCGGCACGAGCGCGTCGAGGTGGCCCTTATCGGGGTAGCCGCCCACGAACCACATGGCGCCGAGCGCCTCGCCCGCGATGCTGGAGAACGGGATCACGGCACCCTGGAGCGCCCCGAGCACCTCCTCGACCCCGCGCCGGTTCGGGGCCTTCTCGGCGCGGATGGTGAACTTCACCGGTTCGACCGGCTCGCCCTTGACGTTCTTGGGATACGTATCGTCCGCGCCGACCACCGGAACGGGGCCGATCACGAGGCGCACGTCGGGCGAGACGGACTTGAAGTAGCTCCCAAAAAGGAACGCCTCTTCCGCGGTGAGGAACGGCGACAGCACCGCGACCGTGCCCTTCGCGTTACCCTGCGCGGCGGCGGCGAACTCCTGCTTCAGTTGCGGGAGCAGGGAACTCCACGGCACCGGTTTGAACTTCCCGTCCACCTTCGCAACCGGGCGAATGAAGCGCTCGCCGGAGTGCGCGTGGTGGTAGCCGTACCGGCCCTCGTCGCAGATGAAGTGCCCCTGGGCCTGCGGGTTGTGGCGCGCGCGGAGCCGGTACACGATGTCCTTGTTGGCATCGACGTAGGTGCTGCACCCGGTCGAGCACCGGTTGCACACGCCGTCGGTGGTTTTCAGATACCAGACCCGCTGCTTGTAGAGGAAGTCCTTCGACCCGAGGGCGCCCACCGGGCACAGGTCGACCACGTTGCCCGCGAGCTTGTTTTCGAGCGGGCGCCCGGGGAACACGTTGATCTCTTCGTGGTGCCCCCGGCCTTCAACATACAGTTCCGCGGTCCCGGAGATCTCGCGCGTGAACCGCACGCACCGCGTACACATGATGCAGCGATCGGTGAACAGCGCGATCTTGCTCGACAGGTGCGGCTTGTTCGGCGGGGCGTTCTTCACGTCCACCATGCGGGACTCGGACCGGCCGTACTTGAACGAGAAGTCCTGGAGCTTGCACTCCCCGGCCTTGTCGCACACGGGGCAGTCGAGCGGGTGGTTGATGAGCAACCCTTCGAGCGTGTCCGCCTGCGACTTCTTCGCGCGCTCGCCGGGCGCGGCGGCCTTGGTGTAGCCCGGATCATAGGGGAGCACCGGGAGCGCCCGGTCGCGCTTGTCGTACTCGCCGGTGACGATGACGGTCCCGTCCTTCACGGGCGTCTGGCACCCGGGAACGACCTTCGGCTGCATCGTGACCTTGCCGTCCTTCAGGTCGCCGACCTCGACGAGGCACATGCGACACGACGCGACGACGGACAGTGCCTCGTGCCAGCAGTAATGGGGCACGAACACGCCGGCCATCTCCGCCGCCTGCACGCAGTTGAGCCGCTTGGTGCCGATCTCAACCGGCTTGTCGTTCACATAAACCGTCGGCATCTCATTAAGCCCAAAGGACAGAGAGTCAGAGAGCCCGAGGACCAGAGACCAGGGAGGAATCGGAAGTCAGAACGCACACCCACGTTCTGCCGTCTGCCTTCTTTATCCCTGGCCTTTTACTTTCCCAACAGCTTTTTCAGTTCCTCGGCGGTGACCCGCTCAACTCCGTTATGCGTCACGACCAGGCCGCCGTTCAGGTACGCGCGGGCCTCGAACGCCCACACACTCTCGCGCTCCTTCGCGCCGGTCACGATGATCGCACCTTCCTTGACCAGTGCCGCGGCGGGCGACCTCGCTTCCACGAGCGCCGCGTACACCTCGGCCCCGGTCGGCATCCGCCCCAGCACCAGCGACGAATCGTGAATGAAAATCTGGAGGTCGCGCATGTCGGCCATTGCGACCACCCGTTTCGCGGCGCCGAGGGGCGTGTTCCCGGCGGGTGCGAGCGCGGGCACGTTCCCGACCGGCGCCGCTCCGCCCGCCGGCGGCTTCGCCACGGGCGCCCCCGCGTTCGGTTCGCCCGGGGGCTTCATCGGGAGGGCTGCGGCGCCGGCGGGCGCGGTGGGTTGCACACCGGGTACTGGCTGTTGGAACCCGCCGGCGGGCGGGCCGACGTTCCACGGCTGCTTCCCGCTGCTCGCCGGGCCGTCCACCGGGAGCTGGCCCGTTTTCGGTTGAACGCGCTCGTCTTTGAGCCAGTTCGGTTCGTCCTTCTTCTCGACCTTGACCGCCGGCGCGACGGGCGCCGGCTGAAGTTTCGCGTTCGCGCGGTCGTCGCGCGCCGGCCCCGTGTCCTTTGTGCCGCGCTTGCACCCCACCAAGAGTATCAAGCAGACCCCGACCGTCAGCACCGGCGAACGCATGGCGACACCTCGCGGGTCAGTGCCGGATGCCGTGAAACGGCGCCATCAGCACGATAAAACCACACAGCACCACGAGACCACCGTACCCGATCAGACTCACCGACACACCAAGCAAACTGAGCAGAGACAGGCGCGTCTGCTCTCGGGGCGTCACATCAGGTGCGGTCTCCAGTGAACCCAGCAGCGAACCGGTTGCCCGGCCTACTGCGACGAACAGCCCCACGAACGCGCACCACCCAAGGACCAGCCCGACGACGAAACTGGTCGTGCCCGGATCGAACCCCAACCCGCCAGCCACCGCGAGCGCCGACACCGCAAGCCCCCACGCGACGAGGGGCGACCAAACGGCGTACCAGGCGCCGCGCCGGTAACTCGTTGCGGCGCCGGTCATCAGTGCGCCCCGGCCATCGTGAGGGACTTCGCGTACTGGCTCTTCGCGCCGCTCTTGATGGCGGCCTCGAACTCCGCGCGGAACTTGCGGATCGCCGTCTTCACCGGCCACCCGGCGCCATCGGACAGCCCGCAGATGGTCGTCCCTGGCATGATCCCAATACGATCAGCAA
>DASWYH010000047.1:0-13045 GCA_036405095.1 Gemmata sp.
CGCGCCGGCCGGAGGTGAAGCGAGGCGGGTTATCGCTTCACCTCCGGCCGGCGCGGCCCGGCGCTCCACCTTGTTTCAACTCAGGTTGGCGAGTTTCCCGGTGCCGTCACCGAGGGCGGACACCTTCAGTTCCATGCGGTCGAGCATCGACAGCCACAGGTTGTTCAGCGGCGTCTCTTTCGGGTAGCGGATGTGGCGCCCGGGTTTCAGCGTGCCGCACCCGCCGCCGGCGAGCAGGATCGGCAGGTCGTCGTGGTTGTGCGCGTTGCCGTCCGAGTTGCCGCTCCCGTATGCGATCATCGCGTGATCGAGCAGCGTGCCGTCGCCTTCCTTGATGCTCGCCAGCTTTTGCAGGAAGCGCGAGAGCTGCGTCGTGTGGAACTTGTTGATGTCGCGGATCTTGGCCTTCTTCTCGGGCTTGTTGTCGTGGTGCGAAAGCTCGTGGTGCGCTTCGCTCACGCCCACCATCGGGTAGGTCTTGTTGCTGCCCTCGTTGGCCAGCACGAACGTGACCACGCGCGTCACGTCGGTTTGGAACGCGAGCGCGATGAGGTCGTACATCATGCTCACGTGCTCGTCGTACTTCGCGGGCACGGTCGCCGGGACCGCGAAGGCGGGCGTTTTCACCGGCGGCAGCTTCTCGGCGCGCGCGATGCGCAGCTCGATGTCGCGCACCGCCGAGAGGTACTCGTCGAGCTTGCGCTTGTCGTTCGCGCCGAGCTTCGCTTCGAGTTCCTTGGAGTCCTCGCGCACGAAATCCAGAACGCTCTTGCGCCGGGCGTCCTGCGCGGCGCGCTCCGCGGGCGGCTTCGTGGAGAACAGCCGCTCGAACACCACCTTCGGGCTGACCTCCTTCGGCAGCGGCTGGGTCGCCGAGCGCCACGCCATCGTGGACGAGTACACGCAGGAGTAACCCGAATCGCAGTTGCCCGCCATCGCGCCGTGCTCGCCGCCCAGTTCCAGGGACGGGAGCCGGGTGCGGTCCGCGAGCCGCGCCGCCGCGACCTGGTCCACCGAGATGCCGGCGCGGATGTCGGTGCCGTCGGTCTTCTTGGGCTGTGCCCCGGTGAGGAACGCGCCGAGCGCGCGGGCGTGGTCGCCGCCGCCGTCCCCGTGCGGGCGCGCCTTGTCCGCGGTGAGGCCCGTCAGCACCAGCACCTTGTCGCGCACCGGCTTGAGCGGTTCGAGAATGGCGGGCAGCTCGAAGCCCGCGCCCTCGGCCTTCGGCGTCCAGTCGGCCATGTTCTTGCCGTTGGGCACGTACAGGAAGCACATGCGGTTCGGCGCCGGGTTCTTGGTGTCCGCGCCCGCGGCCCACGCGGTCGAAGGCCCCATCGCCTCCAACCAGGGGAGCGCGAGGGTAACACCGAGCCCCTTCAGGGCGGTCCGGCGCGAGATCGGCAGGCGGGTCATGGGGTCTTCCCTCGTCTCATGCGGAACGGGTCACTTTTCACGATTTCGGTAACGAGCGCGGAGAACCTGAAGTCGCCCTTCGCGAGTTGTGCGGTGATCCCATCGACGGCCCGGCGGTCGTAGTACTCCAGGCCGCGCCCCAGCGCGTAGGTCATGAGCTTTTCGGTGAGGCACCGGGCGAAGAGGTCTTTCTTGCCGAGCAGCACGCCCTTGAGTTCCGCCGCGCCGGTGAACCTCACGTTGCCCGGGAGTTCGCCGCTCGAATCGATGGGCGCGTTGCCGTCCTTGGTGCGGTACCCGCCGAGGGCGTCGAAGTTTTCGAGCCCGAAGCCGAGCCCGTCCATCTTCGCGTGGCAGCTCGCGCACGCCGGGTTCGCGCGGTGCGCTTCCATCTGCTGGCGCAGCGTCCCGGCGTTCACCGGTTTGCCGTCCTTTTCGAGTTCCGGCACGTTCGGCGGGGGCGGGGGCGGGGGCGTCCCGAGGATCTGTTCCAGCACGTACCGCCCGCGCTTCACCGGCGAGGTCCGCCCGGGGTTCGAGGTCACGGTGAGCACGCTGGCTTGCGTGAGCACGCCGCCGCGGTTGGTCCCCTTCAGATCGACCCGCACGAACTCTTCGTTGTTCTTGAAGCGCGGCGCTTTGGGTCCGCCGGCGAGCCCGTAGTGCCGCGCGAGCGGGGCGTTGAGGTAGGTGAAGTCGCCATCCAGGATGTCGAGGACGCGGCGGTCCTCGCGCACGATCTCCGCGAAGAACAGCTTGGTTTCGGTCAGCATCGCGGCGCGGAGCTGCTCGTTGAACTGTGGGAACTTCTTCGGGTCCGGTTGGGCGTTCTTCAGCGGCTGGAGCTGCAACCACTGCATCACGAAGCTGTCGACCAGCGCGCCGGCCTTCGGGTCGCGCAACATCCGCTTCACCTGCGCGTCCAGGTTCGCGCCGAGTTGCTTCTTCGCCGCGAGCCCGAAGAGTTCTTCATCGGGCATCGAGGCCCAGATGAAGTACGACATCCGCGCGGCGAGCTGGTACTCGTCGATCGGGTGCGGGTCGGCGCGGTCCGGCCGGTCGTCGAGTTCCACGCGGAAGAGGAACTTGGGCGACACGAGGACCGCGGTCATCGCGAACTGCATCGCGGCTTCCCACTTCCCGGTGTCCCCTCCTGTTTTGTCTCCGCTTTTCAGGTGCGCGTCGGCGAGCTTGAGCAGCCGCTCCAACTCGTCCTTCGTGACGGGCCGGCGGTACGCGCGCGACGCGAACCGCTCCAGCACCTCGCGCGACCGGTCCGCGAGCGGTTTCGACTCGTCGCACTTGAGTAACCGCTTGTGCGTGCCGGGGCGGCTGTCGAGCGGACCGTCCAGTGAGATGAACTGAACGTACAGCTTCGGTTCCGGCTCGCCCGCATCGGGCTTCACCAGTGCGACCGCGACGCGGTGCAGCCCCGGGGTCGGCCCGAGCTTCGCGCGGATCTCCTTGGCGTCCTTTTCGGTGCGCCCGGTCACCTCCTCGATGGCCACGATCTTGAACGGCCGCAGGCCGTTCACCGCGGCGCCGGACAGTTGCTTCACGTCCTCGTCCGAGGCGGCGCCGGGGGCGGTCTTGTCGCAACACGCGAGGAGCGCGATCTTCACCGGCTTCTTGCCCGCCGTTTCGGCGAACGCGCGTGCCCGCAGCACGAAGTCGCCGTTGCCGTTGTCGGGCACCTTCACCGGCGTGTGGACCGGACCGGTGGTGATGCCGTCGGTGGCGCCCACGGACACGATGCGCCAGTTGTTGCGCGTCGGCACCTTCGGCCCGGCGGGCTCGGTGAACCACGCGCCCTGCCACCGCGCCGTGACGCGGGGCGGGATCGGGGTGATCGCCCGGCTCATGATCGTTTCCGCGGCGGCCAGGTAGCGTTCGAGCAGCACGGGCGGGAGCGTGAGCACGTCGCCGATGTTGTCGAACCCGTGGCCCACGTCGTCCGAGGGGAAATCTTCGGCCGGGTTGAAGTCGATGCCCACCAGGTCGCGAACGGTGTTGTTGTACTCGTTGCGGTTGAGCCGCCGCATCGTCACGCGGCCCGGGTCCGGCTTCGCGCCGCGGTCGTGCCTCTCGAACACGTCGCCGACGAGCTTCAGGAACGCATCGTTCTCGGCCGCGGTCGGCTGCGGGCGCCCCTGTGGGGGCATCTCGCCGCCCTTGACCGCATCGAGCACGCGGGTCCACGTCTTGCGGTCTTTCAGGAGGGCGGCCTCATCGGCGAACTTGTCGAGCGCGAGATCGGCTTTGGCCTTTGCCCCGCTGTGGCAGCTCAGGCAGTGCTTCTTGAGGTACGCCGCGCCTTCGGTTTTGAAGGCGCGGGCGCCCTTCGGCTGCGCGGCCGTAACCCCCGGCGCGCTGGGGCGCACCAGGAGCGCGAGGCCCGCGAGCACGAGCGGAGCGAACAGGAATACGCGGCGGAGGCGCATCGGTAGTCCGGGGATGAGCAGCGACTGGCGGGAACATTCGAAGGGGAGCGCTGTATAAGTTACCACGGAACCCGCGGCCCGACCAACCGCAAAAAGTTCTCCGAGGGAAACGAATGACGCATTTCCGGCTGCGCCCGTCCACGATCCCGGGGGCGGGGGTGGGGGTGTTCGCGGTGACCGCCATTCCCAAAGGCACGTCCCTCCCGGAACTGTTCGCCCAAGACGACGTTCGGCGCCTGACGTGGGGGGAGTTCGCCGCGCTCGATGTGCCGGACGAGGTGAAGCAGAACTTCGCCACGCGGTACGAAACGGAGTGCTTCGTGCCCGCCGACTTCAACCGCATCAGCGCGGGCTGGTACTTAAACGACTCCGACGAACCGAACCTCGCGCACGACGAGAGCTACAACTACCACGCGCTGCGCGACATCGGGGCCGGCGAGGAACTGTTCATCCGCTACGACGACCTGTGAGCCGGTGCGCCCGGCCCGCGCGGTTGGCGCGCCCGGCTCCGCACCGAACACGCCAACCGGCACCGGGCGACTGTCATCGAGCAACCGCCCTACTTTTGCGCCTTGTGCAATTCGAGCATCGCGTCGGCCATTGATTTACCGATGCGGTTGAACCAGATCGCGCTGCCGAAATAGTGGTACGGGAAATCGCCGCCGACCTTGTCCCACTTCTCCTTGTTCTCGCGCCACGTCGGGAACAGCTCTTCCGCGGCTTTGTCCACGAGCGCGTCGGTGCGGATCGTCTTCACGGTGCCCTTGAACTCGGGCACGTCGTTCATCGTGAGCTGGGCCTTCTGAACGGCCAGCATTGGGCCGGTTGCGGGCTTCGATCCGTTCTGGCCCATCGCGGCGATGACCACCGGGAGCTTCGGCGCGTTCAGGTCCTTCCGAACGTCGTGGATGAGGTGCTTGAGGTTCGCCTCGTACTCCTTCTCGGCCCCGTTGTACTGGTCGTTCCAGCCCTGGAACCACACGAACCCGGCGATCTCGAACGTGCGCCCTTTCAGTGCCGGGAACAGTTGACCCATGTTCCCGGTCGCGTCTTTGACCTCCGCGAGCATCGCCCGGTACGACACCCCGTAGCCCTTTTTGATGTCGTCCAGCGTGGGCAGCGGGTCGTTCTTCTTGTTCTTCTCGTTGTTCTGCTTCACGCGGTCCTGGGCCTGTTTGAGTTCTTTGTCCAGCACGGCCGCGTCGGGCAGCCCGGCGGACGGCGGGCGGAACTGTTTGTAAAGCGAGTGCCCCCCCCACGCGGCCTTCACCAACAGGACCGGTTCGTCGAAGTGGTTGCCCATTGCGGTTCCGAATTCCAGCTCCGCGCCGGTGCGGCCCGGTGAGCCGAACCCCATCGTGAGAGGCCCTTTGCGGTTGAGGTACTTGATAAACACGTCGTCGCGGACGGCCCACGTGTTGCCCTTGCGGAGGTGGGCGAACAGGTCCTTCGTCTTGGCGTCGGTCGCCTGGACGTCGAGCAGCGCGTTGGGCGCCTTGCCTTCCATGTTCGACTGCCCGGCGAGGACGAACACCTTCACCGGTTTGGGGGCGTCGGCCGCGACGGGTGCGGGACTTGAGCCGAGTATGGCCAGCAGAGCGAGTGGGAGAGCGGTCATGGTGGACCCCGGAGTACAGGAGCAGCCCCGAGAACAGGGGAACGGCGGGTTGTGCTGTTGTAACCGGGGGATTCAACGGATTGCAAGGGCGTGCAAGTATCTTTTTTTGATCGCCCTGGATTATGGGGCGGGCACGGGTGTGGGGACGTGTGCAGAAGCCACGCGAAACGAAGGGGCCACGTTTCACCTTTGTGTAAAGCCGTCATCGGCACAGGTGAACCGTGACCCGCCGCAGCTCTACCGCCGGCCGGACCATCCGCGCGGGCGCGCGGCTCGTGGCAGATGCGACGCCATCAGCGGGCGCATGTGTATCAGTGCTTCTGCTCACCTTTTTTTTCCCCGCCTTCCGATGCGTGCCCTGCGTCGCCGTGCGCGGCCTCACTGCCGTGCCCTTCTTTCCCGTGCGCGGCACGTTCGGCGTCCTCGCGCTTCGCCAGAACGGCTTTGCGGAGCGGGCGCAGCGCGAGCACGTCCACCACCCGCGGGCCGTCGCCGTCGTACAGGCTCTGCAACGACTTGCCGGCCGAGGGGTCGGTGGACGGAGCCAGGAACACGCGCCCCAGGTGCGCGCGGAAGCCGCCGAAGTCGGTGCCGTAGGTGCCCAGCGATTGGGGCACGCCCAGCGCCGACCCGGGGCCGCTCGCGAGCAGATTGTTGTTGCGAATCGATCCGCCCCCGACGTACCCGGCGTAGTCGAACCGGGTCACGCTCGGGATCGCGTGGGGCTTCACGTTCAGCGGGTATCCGGCGCGCGCCGCCGAGTGCGCGACCGGCGCGCGCGGGGCCGGGGTGCGCTCCGCGATCCGCTGGAGCAGCGGGCGATCGTCCGCCCGGCCGGAAGCGGCGAAAACGAAAAGTGTAGCGCCCGTGAGGGCGAGCAAACGGCGCATGGTCAACACCGAGTTGGGGGAAAGAACGCACGGGCCGCGTGACGACCTCGCCCCGCGGTTCCCGGCGCTAGCCCAACTTATCGGCTCGCCCCACCCTCCGGGTTGCGGGCGAATTTCTGAATGCAGCCGGTTCGCCGGGTGGCTCAGTCGGTGAACAGCCCGCCCTCCGGGTTGCGGTTGAACTTCTGGTACGGCAGCCGGACCCCGGACACGAGGTACTGGTCGGCCCGGAGCGCCACCGGGGCGTTGAACCCGGTTTCGGAGGCCACCGTTACCACGTCGTCCTGGTCCACGCCGTCGCCGCTGATCCCGAGCCCGCCCGTCAGAACTCCGGCACGGTACAGCGGTGCGCTGCCCGGGAAGAACACGATCCCGTTCTGGTTCAGCAGGTTCGCGGTTTGGCGGAAGTTGGTGCCCGGGTTGAACGCGTCGTGACCCAGCACGCTCTGGTACGCGGACGCCGCCGCGGCCGGGCCCACGAGGCGCCCGGTGAACCGGTTCGTGTTCACCGGGTCGTCGTTGAGCTGCGAGAACGCCCCCGGGGGCGCGGTGTCGATGCCCTCGGGGAACCGCGGCTCGGCCAGGAACCGGAACGTGCGGGCCGTGAGCGCGACCCCCGGGGGCAGCCCCTGCACCTGGTCGATCGGTTGGAGCTGTAACGGGTCCGCGTAGTAGTTCACGTTCCGCGCCTTCGCCACGGCCACGTCGATCGAGAAGACGGTCGCGTCCGGCTCGCGGTACAGGCCCACGATGTTGCCGTCGCGGTCGGCAACGGCGTACACGAACTTGGCCGGGGAGCTGATCGGCAACCGGATCGCGGCCCGGGTCTTGCTCGCCTGCTGGAGCCCGTTGGCGATGATCGCGGTGACCTCGTTGGCCGTGATCCCGACGCCGTCGTGCGGGAGCACCAGCCACCCGTCCGGAACCGCCATCCCGCCGCGGAGCGTGACCCCGCCCGGCCCCACGACCTGGTTGGCCCCGTCGTTCGGGTTCCCGCGGCCCACCGTGGCCGCGGTCAGTTGCAACTGCTGGGCGCCCTGGAACGCCCCGCCCGGGCCGAACACGCTGAGCTGGAGCCCGACGAGATCGATGCGCCCGGTGGGGAGCCCGAACCCGTCCGGAACCGCGACCCCGCCGATGGTCCCGACCGGGAGCGGGGCGGTCCCGTCCACGCTCTTGACGGTCCCGCCCACGGCCGCGAACGCGATCCACTCGGCCTCCAGGGTGCGGTCCGGTTTGGTCGCGTCGAAGGTGCTGCTGAGCGTCGAGTTCTCCTCGGTCGCGTACCCCGTTTTGCCGGGGAAGAACACCCCGATCCCGCCGACCACGTGCCCGTCCTTGTAGATCGGGATGCCGCCGGGCAGCGTCCCGATGCCGCGCGACTGGGCGGTGGGCAGCAACCCGGACTGGACCCCGTAAGAATCAGGTACGAACAGGTCGTTCCGCCCGCCCGGCCCGCGCCCGGTGGCGCTGCTCGGAACGAACGCGGGGTCGATGTTGAACCGCTCCGGCCGCGCCAGGTCGTCCGCGGTGCCCACGATCCCGTCGACGCCGGGCGCCCTGGAGGCGTCGCGGTTGGTGTGCTCGATCTCGAACAGGTCCACCTGCGGGGTGTTCGCGATGCCCGGCGGGAAGTGCCCCTTGCTGCCGACCGCGGCCACGAACCCCGGCCCGCGGAGCGCCGAGTTCGCGTCGGTGACGCTCGGGTTCGAGTTGACCTCGCGCTCGGTGATCGTGGACTCGCTGAGGGTCTGGATCGTGCGCGAGGTGAGCGGGGCCTGGTCGTTGGCGAAGTACGCGGCCGTGAGCGCCTTGGCGTACGCGCCGTCCACCGCGAACACCAGGTTGTTCACGTTGTTGGTGATGTTCGGGTCCACCCCGCTCTCGACCCGCACGCCCAGGATCTGCCCGTTGCGGTCGGTCACAACGATGATCGCGTCCGAACTGGCGGACGCGGCGGCGGCCCGCTGGAGCAGCGCGTTCACGTCGTCCGTGGTGAGCTGCCGGATCGGGGCCGCCGGGGCCGCCGCGCCGCGGGGCAGCGCCGCGAGCAGCCGGTCGGTCGCCCCCGGGATCACCGTGTCCGTCGCCTTCACGTTGAACAGCGAGTTGACGCCGCCGTCCCCGTTGAACGTGTTGGCCCCGCTCCCGCCGAACAGCGCGTCCCGTCCGGACCCGGCGATCAGGGTCGAGGCCCCCGCCCCGGCGCTCAGCTTGTTGGCGCCGTCGCCGCCGTTGAGGACCGCGGGCTGCGCGACGTTCGGGTCGATCAGCACCGCGTCGTTACCGTCGCCGGTGTTCACCGTGATGGTGGCCACGTCGGCCGAGGCGAACCGACCGATCTCGGTGGTGCTGTCGAGGACGTGCAGACCGGTGCCGTCGCTGAAAATGCGGATGCGGTCGTTTCCGGGCGTCCCGGTGACGGTCAGGGTGCCCGTGACGAGCGCGACGGTTGCGGGCACCGCCCGCTCCTCAAGCGCCTCGCACCAGAGCGTGGTTCGCCGCCGAGCGGCACGGTCGGTTGCTGTGAACATGACACGGCCCGCGTAGTGGATTCGGTCCCTGCGACCGGTATCGGACGACCGCACAACCGGCCTTGACCGTTTTCCCGCTTCCTTGCGCATTCCGCGCAGAACCGGAAGAATCCTCATGACCCGACCAACGGGAACCGATGGAAGGATTAAGCACCGCGTTGTTGTGCGTCCGTTATCGCGACATGGGGAGTACGGACATGGGGCCGGTTTGGAAGTTGAGCCGCTGTGTCGCGGGTGGGCTGTTGTGCGTTGCGGGTCTGGCCCGCGGTGACGAACCGCTCACGGCGCCGCCGCCGCGCCCCGTGAACATCGCGCCGGTGGTGCTCGCGCCACCCGGGGCGCCGCTCCCGCCGCTCCCGGGCGCCGCTACGGTGCCCGGTTTGCCCCTCCTCCCCCTCCCCGGCGCCGCCCCGGCACCGGTGGGGCGGCCCCCGCTCCCGCTCACGCCCCCGGTTCAGGAACAGCCCGCCGCGCCGGTGACGCTGCCCCCGCTCCCCGACGCCGCTCCGGCGCCGGTGGCGCTGCCGCCGGTTGCGAAGCCGGCGCCCCTCCCCTTGCCGGCGCCGCCCGCGGGGGCTTTTCTGCCCCCCTCGGAACCGCCAAGCCAGATGGGGGACTCGAAAGGCGCCGAGGCGCCCAAGGGTGCCCCCAAGGACACCACCCGCCAGCCCATCGACCGGTTGCTGGAGCCGACGAAACCGGCGCAGCCGGGCGGCGCGCAAGACGCCGCGGTACAGGCCGCGGCCTACGCGTACTTCCCGACGCTCGGGTTCGCGGGCCAGAGCGGGGTGCTCCCGCGGTCCGGGAAGAACGACGAGTACGAGACCGTCGAGGACCGGTGGCGCACCGGGTTCCCGGCGTGGGACCGGTACGGGCTCAACCACCCGCGCGTGTTCGACTACCCGTACCAGCTCGGCAAGTGGTACGACCCGTACCGCCAGAACGTGCTCAAGGGCGACTACCCGATCCTCGGGCAGCACACGTTCTTCTCGTTCGTCGGGACGAACAGCTCGCTCTTTGAAGGGCGCATGATCCCGACCGCGACCGGCGCGTTCGAGAGCACCGCCCGGCCACAGGAAACGGAGTTCTTCCAGCGCCCCGGGCAGTTCCTGTTCTCCAACCTGACCACGGCCTCGTTTGAACTGTTCCACGGGGACGCCGCGTTCAAGCCGAAGGACTGGGCCGTCAAGCTGACCCCGGCGTTCAACTACAACGCGCTCTCGGTGTCCGAGCTGGGCGTCGTCAGCCCGGACGTGCGCAAGGGCACGGTGCGGCTCCGCTCGTTCACCGCGCTCCAGGAGTGGTTCGCGGAGTACCACCTGGCGGACCTGAGCGAGCAGTACGACTTCGTCTCGATCCGGGCCGGTTCGCAGCCCTTTACGAGCGACTTCCGCGGGTTCATTTTCAGCGACGTGAACCGCGGCGTGCGCCTGTTCGGGAACCTGGACGGGAACCGCACGCAGTTCAACCTGGCGTACTTCCGGCAGTTGGAAAAGGACACGAACAGCCAGCTCAACACGTTCACGGACCGCGACCAGGACATCATCATCGGCAACGTGTACCGCCAGGACTTCATCTTCCCGGGGTACACGGCCAGCGCGAGCTACCACTACAACAACGACGCGGCGGCGCTGAAGTTCGACAAGAACGGGTTCCTGGTGCGCCCGGACCCGGCCGGCACCCCCACCCCGCACCGGGTCGAAGCGCACTACCTCGGGTGGGCCGGCGACGGGCACATCGACCGGTACAACATCTCGCACGCGTTCTACTGGGTGCTGGGCCGCGACAGCCGCAACCCGATCGCCGGGCAGCCCACGTCGATCAGCGCCCAGTTGGCCGCGGTGGAACTGTCCTACGACCGCGACTGGGCACGGTTCCGGGTCAGCGGCCTGTACCAATCGGGTGACGGCAACGCGCGGAACGGTCACGCGACCGGGTTCGACTCGATCTTCGACCAGCAGAACTTCGGCGGCGAGTTCAGCTTCTGGCGCCGGAACCGCGTCCCGCTGTTCGGGGTGGGTCTGACGAACGACCAGAGCCAGCTCGCGAACCTTCGGTCGAGCCGCATCCAGGGCCAGAGCAACTTCGTGAACCCCGGGCTGTGGCTCATCAACACCGGCGTAGACTTCGACGTCACCCCGCGGCTGCGGTCGATCAACAACGCGAACGCGCTGTTCTTCGACAAGACGAATTCGCTGGAGGTGTTCACGTTCCAGGGGAACATCGACCGCTTCATCGGCATCGACCTGAGCACCGGCATCGAGTACCGGCCGCGGTTGAACAACAACGGCATCATTCTCGCAGGGTTCAGCACCTTGCTCCCGGGCGGCGGGTTCCGGCAACTGTACAACGACAAGGGCGGCAAGGTGCAAACCCTGTTTAACGGCTTCGCCGAAGTCATCTTCACGTTCTGAGCGTCGGAACGAAACGCGAACGGGCCGCGGGGAGATTGCCCGCGGCCCGTTCGCGTCCGGGGGCCGGCCTTTCTGGAGGGCACGCGCCTCGGCCCCCGCGCCGCCTCGCCCAACGCGAGCCGCCGTCGGTTACAATGACCGCCGACGGCTTATGAGGGGCGAAGTGTGAAACTGGCCAAACTTCAGATCGAGAACTTCCGGCACCTCGGCACCGGCGGCAAGCCGTTCGAACTGGACTTCACGGACCCGCTCGGCCGGGTGCGCGATCTCACACTTCTGGTCGGCCCCAACACGAGCGGCAAGACAACCGTTTTAGACGCGATCGCGGCGGCACTGGGGCCAATTCTCGAGTTACCGACACTGCGCCAAGACTTCCAACTCAGCCCGCTCGCGATTGTGTCGCAAGGAGAAGTGCGCGCGCGGGTCACCTGCACCGTGCGGTTCGACGAAGATGAGATCCGGACCGCGCGCGTTGCACGAGCTGCGGCGGGAACGTGGTTCAAGTGCCGGACGCGCTTGACGTGGAACTGACGTGGACCTACCCAGACCCGGCCCAGCGCTCGCGCTGGGGGTTCACGAACTGCCAGCCGTACCTGGGCTGGACCTTGTTCAAAGCGCGTGTGCTGGTCGCGCGGCTGCTCGCCAGCGGGCGGGTAGATTGGGACTGGTTCAAGCGCGCCGGTCACGTGTTCACATTCGACCAAGAGCGACTCGGGCTTGCGAAAACGGTCTCGCGTGAGGTGTGGAACATCATCCACGGGCGCGAGGGGGTGATGGGGACGACGGGGACGGGCCGCGCAACCCAGTGGCGCCCCGGACCACAGACCCCCGCGCCTCGGAACGCCGCACCAGCGACCCGCGAACGATTCTCCTCGATCTCGCGCTCCAATCGAAGATACCCGCCACGGGCGGCCTGGACGCCGCCGGGAATGCTTACAAGCGGGTGCAGACGCTGTTCAACGATCTCTGCGCGCCGCACAAACTGCTCGGCGCACGGCGCGACGCGCTCGACGAAGTCGACGTGTATTTCAACAACGGGCATCACGATTACGATTACCAGGGGCTGAGCAGCGGGCAGCGCGGGGCGCTCCAGATGTTCATCCGGTTCGCCGCCGAGCACATCCATAACTCCATCGTGCTCGTGGACGAGTTGGAGCAGAACCAGCACCCGCTCTGGCAGCGGCGGTTGCTGCACTTACTCCCGCGAATGGGCACCAACAACCAGATCATCGCCACCACGCATTCGCCCTACCTGCGCGATGCGGTGCCTCCAGACGCCGTGATCGAGTTGGGCGGCCTCGGCGACGGGTCGCACGCGGAGGAATCGTAGTGGCTGTGTTCCTCGTGTGCGAGTACGCGATCGACAACCGTGTCCTCGATCAACTCGTCATCCGCGACACGGACTGACGGTGCAAGTTGCACTCGCCGGCGGGAATCGCGGTATGGGCGCAGTCCGGAACTACCTCCAGTCGCGCACTCGTGGTGATGTCGCGATTTCGGTTCGTGATCGCGACTATGACTACACGCTCGCCCAAGCAAATGCGACTTGGGCAAACGTCACCGACCGGGAATTCGTGTGGCGCCGGCACGAGATCGAAAACTACCTGCTCGAACCGCTCGTAGCTCTCGACCTATTCAACGAGTGGCGGGCGCTGCCCAACGCGGCGTGGGCGCGTGGGCTACCCGCGACCGAGGGCGACGCCCGTGCGCTCTTGGCGTCTCTCGCCGTACCGTT
>DASWYH010000048.1:0-9972 GCA_036405095.1 Gemmata sp.
GCCTGCGCCACGAACGCATCAGAGGGCGGGAACTGCCGCGTTTCCTTCAACACGCTGGTAATGTTCTTGTCGGTCGACATGAGCCGTTTCCTGATCTTTCGTCCGGCGGGAGGGTGTGTCGGATTCGGTTCGGTATAACACACCTGACGCGCTCCACCAAGAGTTAAGAGCGACACGGAGGACGAATCAGCCGATGACCAGTGACGCCTTTACCATTGCTGCGGTGCAGATGAAGATCAGCCCGGACCGCGACACCAACCTCGCGAAGGCCGAAGCCGCCATCGCGGAAGCCGCCAAGCAGGGCGCGCAGGTGGTGTGCCTCCCCGAGTTGTTCACGGGCTATTACTTCTGTCAGAAAGAAGACATCGCGCTGTTCGACCTCGCCGAGCCCATTCCCGGCCCGAGCGAAGACCGGCTCGCCAAAGCCGCGAAGGCGAACAAGGTCGTGGTGGTGGGGTCGCTGTTCGAGAAGCGGATGCCGGGGGTGTACCACAACACCGCCACCGTCCACGACGCGAGCGGTCAGTTGCTCGGCATCTACCGCAAGATGCACATCCCGGACGACCCGCTGTTCCTCGAAAAGTTCTACTTCACCCCCGGCGACCTCGGGTTCAAGGTGTTCCCGACACCCGCCGCGAAGGTGGGCACGCTCGTGTGCTGGGACCAGTGGTATCCCGAGGCCGCGCGCCTGACGGCGCTCCAGGGCGCGGAGGTGATCTTCTATCCCACCGCAATCGGCTGGCACCCACGGGAGAAGGACGAGTTCGGCGAGGCGCAGCACTCCGCCTGGGAGACGAGCATGCGCGGGCACGCCATCGCCAACGGCACCTACGTGTGCGCGGTCAACCGCGTGGGGCACGAGGTCATTGTGGGCGAGGGCCTGGAGTTTTGGGGCCGCTCGTTCGTGTCCGACCCGTTCGGGCGCGTTCTGAAGCGGGGCAGCACCGACACGGAAGAGATCCTGGTCGTCCGGTGCGAGCGCAAGTTGATGGAAGAGGTGCGGCGCAACTGGCCCTTCTTCCGCGACCGCCGCATCGACGCCTACGGGAGCATCACGAAGCGCGTCGCGGACTGAAGGTTCCCGGGCCGCACCGGGAACCGATTCCTCCCCTCCTGGAGTAGCTCATGCGCCTCTCCCTTTCCGCTTTCGGCCTCATGGTCGTGTCGTCGCTGGGCCTCGGCGCCGACTGGAAACCGGCCCCGGCCCCCTTGATGACCAAGTGGGGCAAGAAGGTGACCCCCGAAAATGCGTGGCGCGAGTACCCGCGCCCGCAGCTCGTGCGCAAGGACTGGCAGAACCTCAACGGGCTCTGGGACTACGCAATCACCAAGAAGGACGCTCCCGCACCCGAAACGTGGGACGGCAAAATCCTGGTTCCGTTCTGCACCGAGTCCGCGCTCTCGGGGGTCGGCAAGCGGGTCACGAAGGACCAAAACCTGTGGTACCGCCGGGCGATCGAGGTGCCAAAGGAGTGGAAGGGGCGGCGGGTTCTGTTGCACTTCGGCGCGATCGATTGGGAAGCGACCCTCTTCGTCAACGGGAAAGAACTCGGCGCCCACCAGGGCGGGCACGACCCGTTTTCCGTGGACATCACCGACGCGCTGAAGGGCGGCAAAGGTGAACTCCTGATCCGCGTTTGGGATCCCACCGACGCCGGCGCCCAGCCGCGCGGCAAACAGGTCAGCAAGCCCGGCGGCATCTGGTACACACCGGTCACCGGGATCTGGCAAACCGTCTGGATGGAACCGGTTGCCGAGGACGCGTACATCCGCAGCCTCCGCGTCACCCCCAACGTCGATAAGAGCGAGGTCGAGTTCGTCATTGATGCCGTCGGCGACGGCGTCGCCGGGGTGCTGATCGGCAACGACACCGGCACGGGAATCAAGGTGCTGGCCAAGGGGAAGCCCGGCGAAGTGATCCGGTTGAAAGTCGAAAACCCCAAGCTCTGGAGCCCCGATTCGCCGCACCTCTACACCGCCACGATCGTCCTCGACTCGAACTTTCGCGACAGCACCCCCGCGGACGTGATCGAGACCTACTTCGCCATGCGCAAGATCAGCGCGGCGAAGGACGAAAAAGGCGTCCTGCGGCTGATGCTCAACAACAAGCCGCTGTTCCAGTACGGGCCACTCGATCAGGGCTGGTGGCCGGACGGGCTGCTCACCCCGCCTTCCGATGAGGCCATGAAATATGACCTCCAGATGCTGAAGAAGCTCGGCTTCAACATGCTCCGCAAGCACATCAAAGTGGAGCCCGCCCGCTACTACCGGTACTGCGACGAACTCGGTCTGCTCGTGTGGCAAGACATGCCCAGCGGGGGCGTCCCGGCGCGCGGGCAACTGATCCCCCCGAACGCGAAGGACGACGCGAAGTTCACGGAGGTCGAGAAGCGCGTATTCCGTGACGAACTCAAGGCGATGATCAACCACCTCCGGTTCTTCCCCTCGATCGTGGTGTGGGTGCCATTCAACGAGGGCTGGGGGCAGCACGACACCAACGACATCCTGAAGTGGGTGAAGGAGTACGACCCCTCGCGCCTGGTGAACGGGCCGAGCGGGTGGCAGGACCGCGGGTTCGGCGACATGAAGGACGCGCACATTTACCCCGGCCCGGGGATGTTCCCGGTGCTGCCCGATCGCGTCAGCGTGCTGGGCGAGTTCGGCGGGTTGGGTCTGCCCGTGAAGGGCCACCTTTGGAAGAACTCCGACAACTGGGGCTACCGCACCTACAAGACGGAGCAAGAGCTGCGCGACAGCTACCGGTTGCTCATGCGCAAGCTCCACCCGCTCGTTGGAAAGGGTCTTGCCGCGGCCGTCTACACTCAAACCACCGATGTGGAAGTCGAGGTGAACGGCCTCATGACCTACGACCGTGAGGTCATCAAGTTCGACGTGGCGGAAACGGCGAAATGGCACCACGCGCTGTACGGCCCGGCCCCAGAAACGCGGGAACTCGTGCCCACGTCCGAGAAGGTCGCGCAAAAGTGGCGATTCACCACCGCGAAGCCCGCGGACGGCTGGCAGAAGTCCGACTTCGACGCACCCAAGTGGAGCGAAGCCGAAGCGGGGTTCGGCACGACGGGCACCCCCGGCGGCGTGATCCGCACCGAGTGGAAAACGGCCGATATCTGGCTCCGCCGGGCCTTCGAGTTGAAGGAACTCCCCACGGGCGAAGCGCTGCTCCGGATGCACCACGACGAGGACGCCGAAGTGTACATCAACGGCGTTCTGGCGCTGAAGGTCACCGGTTGGACAACGGGTTACGAGGACTTCCCGCTCACGGCGGAAGGGCGCAAGGCGCTGAAAGCCGGCACAAACACGATTGCGGTTCACTGCAAGCAAACGGGCGGGGGGCAGTACATCGACGCCGGCTTTGTGGAACTGCTCCCGCCCAAGAAGTAACAGAAGCGACTTCGGTAGCACCAGGGCGCCGCCTTTCACTGCTTTCCGGCTCCTGGGTTCGCGGAACGATTGGCCCTCGATCCCATCAGGAGAGCTACTTTGAGAGGCCGTTTTGGTCGATGCGGACCACGCGGAGGGGCTTGTTCGCGTCCGTCCCACGGAACTCGGCCGCATCCCCGAAGGGCACCGTGAGCGGCACGAGCACCGATTGCGCGGCGTTACTGGAGCGCGGAACCACGTACCAGAAGCGCGTCCGGGCGCCGGCGTAGAGCCCGCCGGAAACCGGCTTCGTCATCACGACCGGGCCGAACTTGTCCTCGTCCTCGTCGAACCAGACCACGCCGCGCTCGGTGACAACGCCGGCATCGGTGTCGTTTGCCCAGAACGCGCCCGTCGGCGTCCCGGCCGCGGCGGGTAGCAAGAAGAAGGTCGGGCGCGGGGCGCCGATCGGCAGGTACAGGAGCACGCGCTCCTTGCCTTTTTTCCCCTTCACCTCCGTCTCGAACGCGAACACCAGTCGCCCCGGGGCGCCGGCCGACCCGATCGCGAGCGGCTTCACATCGCCCCCGAGGTCATAGGCGCGCACCCGTTCGAGGTTCGGCGCCGACTTGATCTGATACACAATTCCGCCCACCGCCAGAACAATCGAGCCGTCGCCCGCCCGCGAAACCGCCCCCCCGGCGGCGACCGCGCCCTTCGCGCCGTGGGGCGGGACGAATTCGGACACGACCGCTTTGGTGGTCAGGTCGAACAGGTGCACCGCGCCGGCGGTTGACACGGTTACGATCTGGCCCGGTGCGTTCGCGAAGAACACCGCGGCGAGCCCGTCCCTCGCGTGATCGGGCTTGTCCGCATAGGGATCAACGGCGTCGGCGAGTTTCTTCTGGCCCGCGAGGGCCCACACGGTCACCCGCCCGGCGGACACCGCGAGGAACTGCCCGTCCGTGGCGGTCGCGGTGAGATCACATAGCGGCTGGGGATCGGCGGCGAACTCCAAGCGCGACACCCGTTTGCCGGAGGACGGGCTGAACGCATCGAGCGCGAACCGCGCACCGACTCGGGTCACGAGGTGCGCGTCGGAGGTCTTCGGGTCGAACGGCGGGAACACGCGCACGACCGAGGCGAACGGGGCTTCCACGATGTACGGTTGCTCACTGGCCCGGTCGGCGGGTTCGACCTTCGTGGGCTCCTTGCTGACCGCAATAGCCCTGAACTTGCCATCCAGAACCACGGCCGGGCGCGTCGGGGGCGGCCCGGGCTCTTTGTCTTTCGGCTTCGTGTCGGTCGGCTTCGGGGCGGGTTCCTTGTCCTTCGGCTTCGGATCGGGTTCCTTATCCTTGGGTGCAACGGGCGTCGGCACATCCGGTGGGATCGCGGCCGATGGCTCTTCCTTCTTCTCTTCCTTTTTGACCTCTGGGGGCCGGTTGTTGCGCATGTAAACAACGCCCGCGGCGATGGCCAGCGCGGTCGCAATCAGCGCGACGGCCGCGCTGAGGGCAATGGCTTTGCCCATGCCGCCCTTTTCGCCCGGGCGCCGGTAGCGCGGCTTGCTCTCGAGTTCGTCTTCCGGTTCGTCATCGCGCACTTTATTTTTGTCAGCCTCTCTCGCATCGCCCCCGGCCGCAGGGCTCTTTTTGCGTGGCCGTTCGTCTGCGCCCTCGTCTCGCGTCTTCTTGCGTGCCCTGCGGCCCTCCTCTCCGTCACCGGGGCGCCTGGTGCTCTTGGGTTTTGCGGGTTCCGGTTCGTTGGTGAAGCCGAACGAGAACGCGTCATCGGCCGGCGTGGGTTCCGGTTCGGGGTCGGGTTCGGTAACGGTCCGGCTCTTGGACTTGGGCTTGCTCTTGGGCTGTTCGTCCGCCCCGTCTCCCGTGGGAATCTCCGCGGGCTTCGCCGCCGGGGGCGCGGGCTTCGCCGCGGGATTCGAGTGAGCCGCTTTTGGGGCAACTGGCGCCGCCGGCTTCGCGGCACGGGAGGCCGCGGGCGCTGCGGATTTTGCCGCGGGCGCTGCGGGTTGGGAGAAATCGAACGGGTCTTCGGATGGCGGATCCGCGAGGTTCTTGGCGGGCGCGGGTGGCGCTGGGGCTTTCGGAGACGGCAACTCCTCTGGCGCTGTGGCTTTCGGCGGCGGCAACTTTTCGATCGGTAGGGGTTCGCCCGTGTCGAGTTCCTCATCGGTGACCGCGGAGGCCATCGGAATGGCGGGCTCAGTCAACTCCGGGGCCGGTAGGGTCGCGGCGCTGGGCACCGGCTCCTCGGCGGACCCGGCAACCGGCACCGGCCCGGGGATTTGGAACCCGTGCTGGCACTTGTTGCATTTGGCCTTCTTGCCGATGCGCTCCGACGGTGCTTTGAGCCGCGCCCCGCAACTCGGATTGGGGCACGTCACTTCGATTACGGCCATGCGGCGGTCTCAGTTGGACAGAGCTTTGGTCGGGCACAATTGAGGGCGCGGTGAGACGTGACGTTCAGGCTACCAGCGGCGCCGGGAAGTTGCAACGAGCAAGCGATTCGCGTGAGCCTCTTTACGCAAAGCGCTCCTCTTTCTTGCAAAGTCCGGCCAGGCGCCTCGGCACGCTTCGGCTCACGAGGCCCCGCCCGGCTGGCGGTGAGAACTCGGGGCACCGGTCTTTTTTCCCACTTCGTGCGTTTCTCGGGATCAAAGGGCAAGGGTCGCGGGAAATAATGGCAGAACCGTGGGGGGCCACCCGCGGGGCTAGGCGAGCTTTACCTCATGCGTTCACTGATTCATCGGCTCCGCACCCGCCTGGGTTCGGGTTGCCAAGAAGCCACGGACGAGAGCCTGCTGACCGAGTTCGTTGCGCACCGCACCGACGATGCGTTCACGGCGATCGTGAACCGCCACGGGCCGATGGTGCTGGGCGTGTGCCGCCGGATGCTGCGCAACGACGCCGACGCGGACGACGCGTTCCAGGCCGTGTTCCTGGTGCTGGTCCGCAAGGCCGAACTGGTGCGCCCGCGGAGCCGGCTCGGGAACTTCTTGTACGGGGTCGCGGTGAACGTGGCCCGGCGCGGCCACACCACCCGCGCGCGGCGGGCCATGCAAGCGATTGCGGCCGATGTGCCCGAACGAACACCCACCAACGGCGACCTCCGCGAGGTGCTCGACCTGGAGCTGAGCGGGCTCCCGGACGTGTACCGGGCGGTGGTGGTCGCGTGCGACCTCGAAGGGTACACGCGGGCCGAGGCCGCCGGGCGGTTGGGCTGCTCCGAAGGCACTGTTGCCAGCCGCTTGGCCCGCGGGCGGGCCATCTTGGCCGATCGGCTCGCACGGCGCGGGGTCGCGCTCCCGGCGACCGGTTTGACGGCGGCACTCGGAACGCACGCGCGTGCGGCGGTTCCGGTGCGGGCTTGTTCCCCATGGCTCCGGCACCCTTCGCCAGCCGCGGAGGGGCTGGCAGGGGAGGTCATGCGAACCATGTTCACGAACAAATTCCGGAGCGCGGCGGTGCTGCTGCTCGCGACGGTCGGAATCGCCGGGGCCGGCGCCGCGACAGTGTGGGCGTGTGGCGGGTACGGCCCGCGTTTGGCGCCCCCGGTGGGGAGCAACAAGCCGTTCCCACCGGAATCGAACGCGACCCGCACGGCCCGAGCGAGCGACGCAACCGCGATCTGGGCGCGACCGACCGCTGGCGCCCCGGCGGACGCGGGGGTTGACAAGCCCGCCCGCGCGAACACGGTCGCGGGTGCCGCGAAACCGGCCCGGTTCGTCTTGAAGAACCCGGCCCGCGATATCACGGTTGTGTCGGACCGGCACGAAGAGTTCACCGAGTTCTTCCGGCGCCAGCCGGTGATGGTGGCAACCGTACAACCCGAGTTGCTGAAACGGCTCCGGAACGGTACAGCCGGGGACACGTTCGATTTCGTGAACGGCGCCTCACACAACGTGGACGGCCCGCGGAACGCGGCCTATGGCGCGAGCGTGAAACTGGCCCCGGCCCCGAACGACGCTCGGCTGCTCGATCTGCTGATGTCTGCAACCGGAGACGAACCGCTGATCTTCGTTTGCGACGCGGCCGACAAACACCTGTGGCACTTTGCCGGGGTCACGCGGCGCTCCTCAATCGGGTTCTTCGCCTCGACCGCGCGCGTCCCGCCGGACGAGTTCGCCCCCGCTGATCTGCTCCAGACCACCGAGAAGAAAAAGTAGCGGCCCGCACTCACCAACAGACACGGAGACGGAACCATGAAGCGATGTGTGTTCGCGGTGGCCCTGTTCGGCGCCGGACTACTGGTCGCGGCCAGTGTGACCGCCGAAGAGCCCACAAAGGCCGCAACCAAGTTGACGAAGAAAGACATCACGAAGTTGATGAAGGAAGCGCACGTCGGGGCGAAATCGCCGCACGCCCGCACACTGGAAGAACTGAAGAAGGAAGCACCGAACTGGGATCAGGTGAGCAAGGACGCAAAGGCGTTCGTGGCGATGGGCGAAGCGTTCAAGAAAACGGAACTCGGGTACACATCACCCACGAAGTACATCGAAGCCGCCACGGCTCTGAACAGGGCCGCCGGCGCGAAGGACACCAAGGCCGCGAACGCCGCGTTCACGGGGCTGTCGAAATCGTGCAGCGGGTGCCACGGGTACGGTTCCCCAACAGGCACCGGGAAGTAGAACGCCCCGAGAAGCCAGAGGGGCCACAAAAAGGCACATAGGACACAAAACAAAACCGAAGCCAAAGGCAACAACAGGTCAAAACCAAAACACGAACTCGACAAGTGCAGCTCGTTGTTTTGCCAATCTATGGCACACCAGTTCTTTTCTATGCCTTCTTTTGTGTCCTTTGTGCCTTTTTGTGGTCACTCTGACCTGTGCCCGTTACCCTTCGCAGCTCGCCCCGGGCACCCAGAGCACATCACCCTTGCCGTTGCCGTTCGCCACGCGCCCCAAAACGAACAGGAAGTCGCTGAGCCGGTTCAAGTAGACCAGCGCGTGCGGGTTCACCTTCTCCGTATGCGTGAGCCGGACCACCTCGCGCTCGGCCCGGCGGCACACGGTGCGCGCGAGGTGCAGCCACGCCGCGGCCGGCGTCCCACCCGGCAAAATGAAGCTCCGCAGCGGCTCCAACCCCTCGTTGAGCCGGTCAATGGCTCTCTCCAACCGCTCGTACTGAGCCGCAACCACGCGCAGGCACTTGTTAACCTCTTCATTTTCCGTTTGCGGGACACAGAGGTCCGCGCCCACGTCAAAAAGGTCGTTCTGGATGACGCGCAGCAGCGCGAGTTCGGGGCAGTCCGGGCAGTTCGCCGTGACGAGCCCGAGCACCGCGTTGAGCTCGTCCACTTCGCCGTAGGCCGCAACCCGCGCGGCATCTTTGGGTACGCGGGAGCCGTCCCCGAGGCCCGTTTCGCCCGTGTCGCCGGACTTCGTGTAGATGCGGTTCAGGAAGACCATCGGCGCGACTCCGTGTTCGAGTGTGAGGAGCCATTTTACGCAGCCCGTCGTATCTTGCCCGGTTCAGGGACAGGCCACATCGGGCGCAAGAACTCGGAACTTCGGCTTAAGCTCCCCGCGCGCCCCGTCCGATACATCCGGCACGGAACAGCGAACCGTCAGACACGGAGGCGAAAAATGTCCTGGATTCGACGGAAGCTCTGGGTGCTGGCGGTCGGCGTCCTGGCGGGCGCGTCGGGCTGCAACCCGTTCACGCTCGGCTTCGGAACCCCGGTGCTGGTGCAACCGTGGGTCGCGGAGCGCATGGAGCAGAAGCTCAACCACAAGAACGACGGCCGGGTGCCGATCATGCCGCCGATCCGCGACGGCTACCCGCCGCCGATCTGCGAAGACGCACCGAGCGATCAAGAGGTACTGCGCGCCATGCCGCGCGTGCCCCGCGGCGTGCCATACATCTACGAGACGTTCCGCGACGACATCGTGATCGTCAAGAACCGGCTCGTGGACAAGATCGACCCGCCGCGGTTCTTCCCGCTGGTCGGGCCGGCTCAACTGCACCACTGCCACTGGGAATGCGTGGTCTATTACACCGAACTCGTGCAGTCCGACTACCCGTTCCCGACCTACGTGAAGAAAAAGCGGGTCCAGGTTCTTTACATCGATAAGGACCACCTGCACCTGTACGTCGGGCCGGACCCGGAAACCCAGAAGCAGATCACCCAAGATCTGACCCGGTATTGATTTCCGATCCCCGGAACCGCTCGGGCGCGTGTCCGCGTCCGTGTCCCGCGCACACACCGAAAGTGAGTGCGCGGGGCACGGACGCGGACACACTCGCATTTGACAGCACCCAAAAAGCTGCTAGAAACACACTCGCCTAAGTCGGTCACCGTTGTGGCCGGCGCGGGGGAACCAACAGCCTCGCGGGTGCCACGAGCACCGCGGGGCCGGGGCGCAGGCCGCGAAGAACCCGCGGTCAGACCACTTCCAAGGTCCAGCCCGTCAGCTAACCTCGCCGGCGTTTGGAAGGGCGGACACCACTTCACCCGCGACCCGCGGGGAACGTTCCACCCTTTCCGTTTTCGGAACTGCCGCCCGACGCGGTCGCGCACACGCGCGGCCCGGTTCGGCCGTGGCGGCACGGGGTGGCTGACGATGTC
>DASWYH010000049.1:0-2399 GCA_036405095.1 Gemmata sp.
GTCGCGGTGCGGTGAGCGGCACGGGTGGTTCACCTCACACATCCGGTCGGGAGCCCCGTGCCAGACGGTCGGGCGCAGCGCCGGGTGCTTCGACGCGACCACGGGCCGACCGGTCCCGTGCCCCTCGGCGCTCCTCCCGGACGGTAGTTACCCGATGACCGGACCGGTGATTCCGGGCGGCTCGCGCCCGATCGAAATGGGGCCGATGCCCAACGAAAATAACATGATTCCCCCGCCCGCGGTGCCGGTCCCGGCTGGCCCGCCGAATAACGCCCTGTTACCGTTCCCGGCCACTTCCGGAACGCCGGTAAAAGGCCCCTCAAACAAGTAAGAGTCACCCGGGAGGGTGACCCTCGGAAGCGGCCGGCGGTTCGGAGAGCCGCCGGCCGCATTCTTTTACCCCCTGGCACCGCGGTTTCGGATCGCGGTCGTGAAACACTTCTGGTGTGGGGATTCGGCTTTACGACATTGACCCGAAGTCCTTAGCGCGGGGTCGGGCAGCGGCCGTTCGGGCAGCTGCTGCCGGACGGGAACACGTAGCCGCCCTGGATGACGTTCGGGCAGTTGCCGCCCGGGCACCCGCCCTGGATCACGGTCCCGCGGTACACCGGGGCCGAGTAGCCCGCCGGGTACACCGTGTAGGGGGCGCTCGTCGCCGGAACCGCGGTCGAGATCACCGGGGCGCCGGCGGTCACGGTCGTGCTCGGGGTGCTCGGCGCGTTCGCGTAGGTGCTGGCGTGCTTGGCGAGATCGGAAGCGGTCACCGTGCCGGGCTGGCGCAGCGCCTGGTACGTTCCCCCGGTGCTGCTGATCACCAACCCGTCGGTGAGCTGGAACTGACCGGCCAGCTCGGCGCCCTTGGTGGTGCTCACGTCTACCGATACGCACACGAATTTGTCGCGCAGCAGTTGGGTGGTCTCGTCGGTCATGCGGGCGTCGCCCATCATCTTGGCGAACGGGTTCCCGGTCCCGATCAGCACCACCATCGGCTTCCCTTCGCTGGCCGCTTGCTTCAGGGCGGAAGCGTAATCGGTCTGGGGCCGGAACTCGGGCTTCGCCGCGGGCACCAGCGCACCGGATAGGGCGATCGCGGCCAGAATCGTCGTGGTCATCTCATCTACTCCTGGTGTAACCACATGGTGGGCGATCCTCCCGCGCCTTGCATGTCGCGGGGAAGTGCCGTTTATAGACGAATCCGCCACGGAATGGAACCCATAAGCCGGCAAAAAAGGAAAATTCGGAATAATTAAGCGCAGCAGGGAGTCAAGACTGGACATTATTCGCTGAATTGCCTGGGAAATATGGATAGTTTGGTGGCCTTGAGGGCTGTGAATAGAGGGCGAAGAAGGGGTAGTTTTGCCTGCACCCGAGCACCTTTTTCGGCCACGGGGCCGAGCCTTATCTTCCCGATCCCGGCGCTTGCATTGGTCTCTGCGGGCGCGTATTTCTGAAGCACGAACCCGCCAACCGTCCCACCCCGGAAGTTCCCCAATGGACCGCCGCACGTTTTTCGCGACCGCTCCCGTACTCACGCTTGCCGCACAACTCCCGGGCGCCGAAACCGACGCCCCGAAAGTGGCGCCAACGGACTGGCCCTGGTGGCGCGGGTACACCCGTGATGGCGTTGCGGCGGAGCAAAAGGTGCCGCTGGAATGGTCGAAGGACAAGAACGTCCGGTGGGAGGCCGCGGTCCCGGGGCGCGGCCACGGGTCGCCCGCTGTGGTCGGCGAGCGGGTGTTTCTTGCGACCGCAGAGCCAGAAACCGAAGTTCAGTCGCTCCTGTGTTTCGACCGCAGGACCGGGAAACAGCTTTGGCACTCGGCGGTTCACAAGGGGCATTTCGTCAAGGGTGGTAACGGGAAGAGTTCGCACGCCTCCTCGAGTCCCGCATGCGACGGCGAGCGCGTGTACATCAACTTCCTGAACGGCGGCGCGGTTCGCGCGACCGCACTCGACCTCGGTGGCAAACAGCTCTGGCAAACGAAGATCACGGAGTATGTGCTTCACCAGGGGTTCGGGTCGTCGCCGACCGTGTTCGGTCCGCTCCTGCTCGTCACAGCCGACAACAAGGGGGGCGGGTTGCTCGCCGGCCTCGACCGCGCAACGGGCAAAATCGTGTGGACGCGCCAGCGCCCAAAGGCGCCGAACTACGCATCGCCGATCGTCGTGCGAATCGGCGACACGGACCAACTCATCCTGACCGGGTGCGATCTCGTGACGAGCCTCGACCCGCTCACGGGGAAGGAACTCTGGGAACGGAAAGGATCGACTACCGAGTGCGTGACCTCGACCGTCACCGATGGTAAGTACGTGTTCACCAGTGGGGGCTACCCGAAGAACCATGTTGCCGCGGTAAAGGCCGACGGGTCGGGGGTCGCGTGGGAGAACAAGACACGCGT
>DASWYH010000050.1:0-5689 GCA_036405095.1 Gemmata sp.
GTTCGCCGAACAGCCCGAACCGGGCGGCGGCGCGCAGCTTCCGGGCGAAGTCGGCCGGGCTGGCGCTCAGGTCGAGCGGGAGCACCTGGATCAGCAGCACGAGGCCCACGTAGGCGAGCAGGAGCTGACCGGTCGCGTTCACCGCGGAGCGGTCCCACACGGCCCGCGCCCGGTCCGCCCACACCTGACCGAACAGCACCCAGCAGCTCACCCCCAGGAGCGCGCCGGCCCCTTGCGCCACGATGTCCGACACGGCGCAGTTGCGTGTGTGTGTGTAGAGCTGTGCGTACTCGACCGCCGCCGCGAGCAGGACGCACGCGGGCAGGAGCCCCAGCCCGACCGCTGCCACCCTGGCGCGCGGCCACCCGCGGTCGGCGCACACCGCACCGAGCAGGGCGAACCCGAGCGGGACGCCGAGCAGGGTGTTGGCGATCAGGTCCGAGCGCGAACTCACCCGGACGCCCGCGCCCAGGATGCGGGCGAAGCTGTCGGTGCGCGGGCCGAAGTGAAACGGCACGAGGCTGCCGTACACGATGAACGCGGCCACCCCGGCCGCGGCCCACGCGAGCGCCCGCCGGTTGTGGTTCAACGGGCACCCTTCGGTGCGGGCTTCGACGGTTGCGCCGCCACCGGCGGCGCGGTCCCGCCCTTCTCCGGCGGGAGCGCGGTCATGATGAGGTACGCCGGGCCGGGCGCGGTGCTCGCCTTGAGCATCTCCTCGCGGCTCGCGCGCCCGCCCTCGTCCACGAACACCCAGTCGAGCAGCTTCAGCTCCGCCCACAGGATCGCCAGGGCCAGCGGCATCATCATCCACCCGGCGAAGTCGTGGAACACGCGGTCCCCGAGTTCCTTCCCGGCCTCGTTGTACAGCACCCCGGTGAGGGCGATGCGGAGCACGTTGGACAGGACCGCGACCGGCACCGCCGAGACCAGGATCAGCACGCGGTCGAACACCGGGCGCTTCACCAGGATCGCCATCCCGGTCGCGAGCGCGGCGAACGTGAGCAACATGCTCAGCCCGCTGCACGCCTCTTCCACGCGGAGCGTGTGGTCCTTGACGTGCAGGATGATGCCCTCGCGGTAGGTCGCGTAGCCGATCGTCTGGAGCGCGTACTCCGAGGCGATCGAGGCGAGCTTCTGGAGCTGCCACCCGAGCGCGTGCTCGACCCGGTACGGGAGCGGGAACATGAACATCAGGAACGCGAGGGCCGGCCACAGCCACTTCAGCGACTTCCAGCCGCCGAGCAGGAGCACCGCGCCCGCCAAGTTGATCACCAGGGACAGCCCCTGGAGCCACTCCTTCGCCACGTTGAACTGCCCGGCCCCAACAAACAGCGCCCCGCCGCCCGCGAGGACCGCGAGGCCCCACGGCTCGGGCCACCGGAACCGCTCCGGCGCCCACGCGCGCCAGTGCCACGCCAGGTACGCGGCGAAGAACGGCACCAGGAACCCGTGCGAGTAGTCCGGCTTCAGCCACTGCTGGAACGAGTACTGGAACAGGGCCGCGTACAGGAACGTCAGCACCGCGACCAGCGCGAGCATCGCGGCGATCCACCCGGGGGTGCGGATCACTTCGCCCGCCGGCGCCGAGCGCGACGAGTGGGACGAGGAGGAGGCAGAACTCACGGGGCAGGTCTCCGCAATCTGGAGCAGAGGGCGCATTCAACTTATACCAAAACCGGGACCGACTGGGCAGCCCGATTGGTTCCGCCCCCAAGCCTAGGACACGTTCCGGGATTGCGATTCTGCGCAAAACTTCCGGTCCCCGGCGCACCCCGGGTTCGCGCGTTCTAGGATGGACCGCCGGGACCGTGCGCATACTCCGATATGTGACCGAACGCGACGCTGGCCGTAACCTTCCGTTTGAGTTCTGGCCCGTGAGCGATCCACTCATCGCCCGTTTCGCCGAAGCCTGCGGCGCGACCGCCCCGCTCCACCTGCGGGTCGATCTCGTCGGCGGTGGGGTATTGGCCGAAGGGCTGCTGCACCAGCCGTTCGCCCTCGTCGGGCGCGACGACGCCTGCGATGTCACCCTCTCGGACCCCGACGTCAACCCGCGGCACATGTGGCTCCAGGTGCTGGGCGGGCGCGTTTACGCGCTCGATCTCGGGAGCCGCACCGGGGTGGTGTGGCCCAGCGGGGTCCGCGGGTCCGGGTGGCTCGACCCCGGGACCGGTGCGAAGCTCGGGCCGTTCCTGTTGCGGGTGCGGGGGCCGGTCGCCGCGCCCCCGAGCGCCTTCGCCCCTGAGTACAACCCGCTCGCGGCCGACCCGAGTACCAGGCACCGCGCGCCGGCGACGCTGGAGTTCCGCAACGGGAAGCGCGCCCGCGACCGGTGGGCGGTGAACCGGGTGCTGACCCTCGTGGGGCGCTCCCCCGAGTGCAAGATCCACCTGACCGCCGACGACATCTCGCCGTACCACTGCGGCCTCGTGTCCACGCCCGCCGGGCTGTGGGTGGTGGACCTGTCGGGCCGCGGGGTGGTGGTGAACGGCGAGCGGATGCGGGTGGCCCCGCTCCCGCACGGGGCGGAACTGTGGGTCGGCCGGTTCCTGATCGGGTGCCAGTCCCCGGGGCCGCTCGGCGCGACCGGGGCGCCCGTCAGCTCCAACGGCGCGCCAACCGGCCCCCGCACCCCGAACCCGGCCCCGGCGGACCAGGGCGCCGCGAACGTATCGTCTGTGAGTAAGCCCCCGCGGGTGCCCGCGCTCGTGGGGGCGACCGGGCGCCCCGCAAGGGACGAGGACGAGGTCGAACTCGGGGCCGCGCCGGACCCGACCGCCGACCTGCCCGCGTCGCACATCATGGCGGACGCGTTCCGCGAACCCGGACCGAGCGGGCCGCCGTCGAACCCGGTTCTCGTGTCCGGCACCCCCGGGGGCACCGGAACGGCGGACGGGCCGCTCGCCGGGCTGTTCGACACCCTCGGGTTCGAACACGCCGGTGAAACGGGGCTCGTGCCGCTGCTCCGACAGATGGCCGAGTTGCACCACCGGGCGGCCCAGGAGTTCGCCCGGTGGCTCGCGCTGCTGCCGCGGCTGTTCGCGAACGCGCCGCGCGAGCACCTGCCCGTCGTTTTGCACGAGCTGACCAGGATCGAAGCGCTCACCGCGGAAATCACGAAACTTCAGGGCGAGGTGTCGCGCCGGGCGCTCGAACAGGCCGCCGCGCACCGCGAGCAACTCACCGCCCCGGAACCCGTGCCGCACCCCGACACGCCGGCCCCGGTTCGCGCGATCGACACCATCACCCCCGCGCCGACACGGGCCGCCGACCAGCTCCTCGCGCTCCAGCAGGAGCGCGCCGACCGGTGGGCCGCGGTCCTCGCGCTCTTCGCCGCCCGCTGACCCGCGTTCCCAGTTCCCCTTTCCCTCGTCAAAACGGCCAGTCAAACGACGGGACTAGATTCCCGTCCGGAATCGGTTAATCTGACCCGACCGGCGCACCCGCACCGGAGAACAACTCCGTTGAGGATCGACCATGCGTCGGACCCTTGGCCTTGGCTTGGCGCTCGCGGTGGTCGCGCTCGGGTGTGGTAAAAAAGACAGCCCCGCCCCCGGCGCACCGGGGGGCGCCGTTGCTCCCGCGAGCCTTGAGGGCGGGTGGAAGATCGTTGTGATGGAATCTGCCGGCGAAAAGAACATGATTCCCGCCGGTAAGGCCACGAACAAGATCCGCGCCACCGCGACCCAACTCATCGCCACCACGGCGGGCGGCAAAGACGATCCACTCAATTACAAGCTGGACCCGTCGAAGACCCCGCACGAAATCGACCTGACCGAGACGGACGAAAAGGGGAAGCGTCTCGCGCTGTACGGGATCTACAAACTCGAAGGGGACACGCTCACGATCTGCGTGGTTGAGTCCGAGAACCCGGCGGACCGGCCGAAAGAGTTCAAGACCAGCAAAGAAAGCAAAGCGCGAATCATGGTGCTGAAGAAGGATTGACCGAAACCCCGGGTGCCCGATGCGGGTAATCGTTGCCGGAGCGGTCGCGTGGGCCGATGTCGGCGCGCTCCGCCGCGAGCTGGGAAAGTTGCCGGCGGGTGCGGTCGTGATTCACGGCGACTGCCCAGGCGCGGACGCGCTCGGGGGCACGGTCGCGCGCGAGCTGGGGTTCGCCGTCGAACCGATGGCGAAGAACGCCGCGGACCGCGTCCGTTACAAGAGAGCGGCATGGAAGGGCCTGAACGAGCGGATGCTGCGGAGCGGAGCGGGGCGGAACTGGTGCTCGTGTTCCACCCGGCATTCGACACAAGCAAAGGATCGAAGCACCTCGCCGAAATGGCCGAGCGGGCCGCAATCGAGGTCCGCGTGTTCGCAGCGTGACCCACGGCGGAGAACGAATGGAAAAGGTCGTCATCCTCGACGTTGGCCTTGAGGGCGGCGGAGCGACCGTTTACGGTCGCCGGGACGCCAGCGGGTGGGTGTTTTGGCAAGACGGTTCCGCAATGGGTGACGACCCGGACGAGTGGCGCGGGTGGACCACGGACCCGGTCCGCGACCTGTTCGCCGCGCTGCCGGAGCAGTGGTTCCTCATGTTCCCGCTCGACGTTCACCCGGACTTCAAAGCGCCCGTCCGCGCCGAGTTCGAGCGCCGAGTTGCCCAACTGACGGATGAGGGGATGCGGCGCCACGCCGCCCGACTCCGCGCGAAGTGGAACGCGCTCACTGCCTGATGTCCGTGGTGCCCCCTTCGCTCTGAGGACACTTCGTGCCGCGCCCATGCTATATCACGTCGGTCGGGCAGTTCCTGCCGGGCGAACCGGTTCCTAACGATCAAATGGAAGCGCGCCTCGGCCAGATCGGCCCGAAGCCGTCCGGGTTGCGCGAGCGGGTGCTGCGCCAGAACCGGATCGAGCAGCGCTACTACGCCATCGACGTCAACCAGCGGGCGACCCACACCAACGCCGAAATGGCCGCCCACGCGGTCCGCGACGCCCTCCGGAACAGCCCCTTCGACGCGAAGGACGTGGGGCTCCTGGTCGCGGCCACGTCGCAGGGCGATTTGCCGCTCCCGGGCTTCGCGAGCATGGTTCACGGCGAGCTGCAAATGCCGCCGTGCGAGATCGCGACCCTTCACGGGATCTGCGCGAGCAGCGTGGTCGCGCTCCGGCACGCGGCGCTCGCGGTGAGTTCCGGCGCGGTGCCCAGAGCGGTGTGCGTGGCGAGTGAACTGGCGAGCCGGCTGCTGAAGGCGTCCCGGTTTCAGGCGCAGGGGTACGGAGAACACAGGCGCCTGCCCTTCGAGACCGAGTTCCTGCGGTGGATGCTCTCGGACGGCGCCGGGGCGCTGCTCCTGAGCGACGCGCCGGCCCCGAACGGCGTCTCGCTCGCGATCGAGCACATCGCGCTCAAGTCGCACGCGGGCCAGTTCCCGCCGTGCATGTTCGTCGGGAACCGCACCGAGGTGCTCGCCGCGCCGCAGGTGGGGTGGCTCGACCACCCGGACTACGAGTCCGCGTCCCGGGCCGGCGCGATCAACTTGCACCAGAGCACGGAGTTGCTCCACGATGTGGTGCGCCTGTGTGTGGCCGGGGTGTTCGAGCTGGTCGAGGAGGGCAAGCTCGACCCGAAGGGTGTCGATTGGTGGGTGACGCACTACTCGTCGCACCTGTTCCGCGAGCAGGCGAACGAGCTGTTCACCCGGGGCGGCCTCACGATCCCGCCCGAGCGCGTGTTCACGAAC
>DASWYH010000051.1:0-6518 GCA_036405095.1 Gemmata sp.
GCGCGATCGTCGTGTTCGACGGGCAGAAGGGCGTCGAGGCCCAGTCGGAAACGGTGTGGCGCCAGGCGAACCGGTACGGCGTGCCGCGGCTCGTGTTCGTCAACAAAATGGACGTCGTCGGGGCCAACTTCGCGCGCACGCTCGAATCCGTCAACGCGCGGCTGACGCCCAACCCCGAAGAACAAGGGCGCCCGGTCCCGGTCGTCATCCCGATCGGGTCCGGCGGGCCGGCCGACAGCCGCACCCCCTTCATCGGGGTGATCGATCTGATCGAGATGAAGGCGAAGTTCTTCGACGCCGACGACTACGGCAAGACGGTGCGCGTCGCCGACATTCCCGAAGAGAACCAGCTCGAAGCGCAGGAGTACCGCGAAAAGCTCTTCGACGCGCTGACCGCCCACGACCCCGAGGACCTAATCACCTCGGCGGTCCTCGACGGCAAAGACCCCGAACCCGATAAAGTGCGGCAGCTCGTGCGCGAGCAGTGCCTCGCGCGCAAGATCTATCCTGTTCTCGCCGGGAGCGGGCGCGAGCACATCGGCATCCAGCCGCTGCTCGACGCGGTCACCCTCTACCTGCCCAGCCCGCTCGACCGGCCGCCGGTCACGGGCACCGACCCCAAGGGCAAGAAGGAGCAGAAGCGCAAGCCCGACCCGAAGGAGCCGTTCTGCGGGCTGGTGTTCAAGGCCGCGTGGCACCCGAACGGGAACCGGTTCTTCGTCCGCGTGTACTCGGGCGTCATGAAGCCGAACATGCGGGCGTACAACCCGGGCAAAGACGTTAAGGAGAACATTGCGAAGCTGTTCCACGTCCACGCGGACCCCGCGCGCGGGCTCGAAGAGGTGGAGAGCGGTCCCGCCGGCGACATCGTGTGCGTGGTCGGCCTGAAGGACACGGTGACCGGCGACACCCTGTGCGAAACGGCGAACCCGATCCTGTTGGAGGCGATCACGTTCGCGGAAGCGGTCGTGAGCCAGTCCATTGAGCCCGAGAGCGGGGCCGACAAGGACAAACTGGCGCTCGCGCTCGAAGTGCTCCAGCTCGAAGACCCGACGTTCAAGCTCAAGGTCGCCGAGGGGCAGACGGTGATGAGCGGCATGGGCACCCTGCACCTCGAAGTGAAGCGCCACCGCCTCGAACGCGACTTCCGGTTGAAGGTCCGCGCGTACCCGCCGCGGGTCAGCTTCCGCGAGATGCTGAAGGCCCCGCTCACGGTCGACGCGAAGGTGGAGAAGCTCGGCGACCGGCCCGCGTTCGCGGAGCTGAAGGTGTCGTTCACCAACTTCAAGAGCGACAAGCCGGTCGCGGTGTTCAACGTGGTCAACACGGACGCGAACCCGATCCCGGTGGCGTTCCTCGCGGCGGCCGAAAAGGCGCTCCTCGACTCGCTCCAGACCGGCGAACTCGGCTACCCGATGATGAACGCGCAAGCGCGCATGATCGACGCCAAGTTCGACCCGCAGTTGTCCACCGAGGACGCCTTCGTGGCGGCGGCGATCCGGGCCTACCGGGAGGCGACCCAGGACAACGTCCAGTTGCTCGAACCGATCATGAAGGTGACGGTGACGACCCCGAGCCAGTTCGTGGGCTCGATCCTCGGCGACCTGACCCGGCGGGGCGGCCAGATCGAGGCGCAGGACATGAGCGACTCGGGCGACATGGCGGAACTGGTCGCGCTGGTGCCCCTGCGCGAGCTGTTCACCTACGCGAACGAGGTGCGGAGCCTGAGCCAGGGCCGCGCCGCGATGGGCATGGAGCCGCACAGCTACGAGCCCGCCCCGCCGGCGGTACTGCGGCAGCTCATGGGCGAGTAGCGCTCATGGGCGAGTAGCGCTCATGGGCGCTCGGCACCGGAGGCGACACGATGGCTCACCTCTTTCGCGTTCTGCTGCTGTGTGCGGTGCTGGGGTGCGCCCAGAAGGCCCCTGGGCCGGTTCCGCCCGCGGCCGACCCGCCCGTGGTACTCGTCACCCCCGAGGCATTCGCGAAGGAAGCCAGGACGGACCGCGATGCCTTCCGCGCCAAGTACCAGGGCAAACGAATCGAACTGACCGGCACCGTGTGTTTCAAACGGGTGCCTGTTGGAGAAGCTTTCTTATACGGGCACAAAGAGGACGACAAAGAGCCGTTCGGCCAACTGATCGTCTTCGCGCCGCTCGCTAAAGATCAGAACCGGCTCCGGGCGCTGGTACAGGGGCAGCGGGTGACGGTGCGCGGCCGGCAGACGGACGCCGGTTATCCGGCGCTGGTCGAGTGCGAAATGGTGGACGTGGGGCCGAGCCCCGTCATCCCGGTGACGGTGACCGCGCTCGCGAACGAGTTCCAAACCGATCGTGAGGCCGCGCTCAAGAAGTTCGCCGGGAAGTCTGTTGTGATGCGGGCGAAAGTGCAGTCCACGAAGACGACCGGTAACACCCTGAAGAAGCTCCACTGGACCGTTACCGATCCGGTCGGGGGCGCTGCTGTTGTCGACGCCTTCACGGAGGACACGAGCCGAGAAGCCTTCACGAGACAACTGGAAGGGATCCGGGTCGGGGACGTGATCGTGCTCATCGGGGAACCGAATGGCTCCTCGCTGGTGGATGCGGTCGTGCTGGACGAACCGCCGCCCGGGGTGAAGCTACCGAACGAATAAGAAGCGGGGGCCACCGTCGCTCCGCGCTCAACATGTTCGCGACCGGGAACTTTCCCGTTTCTTGTTGAACCCCTCCGGGCGGACGGGTAGGCTCATTCTCACCTACCTGAAGCGCCCGCTCGCTTCTCACCCCTCCCCCGGAACCGCTGCCATGCTCCGGGTTCTCGGTCACCCTTCGGCCGCATGTAACGGGATCACCCGCCGGGAGCTCCTGCGCGCCGGTACGCTCGCGGCGCTTTTCCCTGGGACCGCGAGCGTCTCGCCCGCCTCTTCGCGAAAAGTGGGTGCGGGCACCGCCGCCCCGACCGGGAAGAGCGCCCCGGCGAAAGCGGTGATCCTGCTCGACCTGTTCGGCGGGCCGTCCCACATCGACACGTTCGACCCCAAGCCCGACGCGCCCCCCGAGATCCGCGGCGAGTTCAAACAAATTGCAACCGCCCTTCCGGGCGTGCGGGTTTGCGAGCACCTCCCGCAGCTCGCCCAGCGGTTGAACAAGCTCGCGGTCGTGCGTTCGGTCTCGCACAAGTACAACTCGCACAACCCCTACGGGGTGATGACCGGGTTCGATGGCGGGCAGGACCAAACGGACTACTTCGCGCGCCCGACCAACCACCCCAGCGTTCCGAGCGTGTGCCAGTTCTTCGGCGTGGGGCGCGGGCGCGACCTGCCGGGGTACGTGATGTTGCCCGCGTTTCCCGGGTACAGTCAGGGGCTCCGACGCGCCGGCCCCTATGGGGGCTACCTCGGGCCTAAGTTCGATCCCGTGTTCAGCACCGCCGAGACGTTCTCCGGAAAGGACACGTCGAGCGACAAAGACTTCTACAACCCGAACGTGCCGCTCACCGGCGAACCCCGGCTACCCAAGATCGGTGGCGACCTCACCCTTGATGCGCTCAACGAGCGCCGTTCCCTCGTGCAGCAACTCGACGCCAAAGCCGCACGCTTTGACGCGAAGGGCCACGACCTCCGGCGCGATGCCGCGTTCGACCTCTTGCTCTCGCCAAAAGCCAAATCGGCGTTCGACCTCGAACGCGAGCCCGATAAGCTGCGCGACCGCTACGGGCGCGACGTGTTCTCGCAAAGTCTGCTGCTCGCCCGGCGCCTCGTGGAAGCGGGCGTCACGTTCGTCACGATCCACACCGAAGCGAAACCGAACGGCCACTGGGACACACACAACAACAACTTCAACATGCTGAAACAGTTGTTGTTGCCGTTCCTCGATCGTGCCCTTTCGGCCCTGATCGATGACCTCTCCGACTGCGGGCTCTTGGAGCGCACGCTCGTGGTGGTAACCGGCGACATGGGCCGCACCCCGAAGGTGAACAAGGCCGCCGGCCGCGACCACTGGCCGCAGTGCGGGTTCTGCCTGTTCGCGGGTGGTGGCACATGCCCGGGTGTCGTTCACGGCTCCACGGACAAGATCGCCGCGTTCCCGACCGACCACCCGGTGAGCGCCGGCGACCTCGTGAGCACCGTGTATCACCTGGTCGGTGTCGATCCGGAAGGCGCGGTGCCCGACCACACCAACCGCCCGGTCCACATTTCCCACGGTGGGTCACCCATCCGCGGGATCTTGGCTTGAAACTCGATCTCACGCGCAGGCGCGAAACCGCAGAGGAGCCCCGAGCAAGACAGCATCCGATCCGGAAATGCGGCTTTTCTTGGCGTTTTTGCGGCAGTGCGGAACCTACCCCGGAGCCCCCCCCATGTTGCGTTTCGGTGATCCGGCCCGGCTCGGGCGGCGCGACTTCCTCCGCGCCGGCGGGCTCGCGCTCGGCGGTATGTCGCTCCCCTGGCTCATACCCACGGCCCGCGCCGGCTCGAGGCTCTCCGAACTGGGCCGCCCGGTCACGGACAAGGCCGTCGTGTTCCTGTTCATGCACGGCGGGCCGAGCCAGTTCGAGACGTTCGACCCCAAAATGACCGCGCCGGTCGAGATGCGCTCCGCCACGGGGGAGATCAAAACGGCGCTCCCCGGCGTGACGTTCGGGAGCAGCTTCCCGAAGCTCGCGGAACGGGCGAACCGGCTGTGTGTGGTGCGGTCGTTTGTGCCCGGCGACGGGAACCACGACATCAAGACCATCGTGGGCAAGGACTCGCACATGGCGAACCTCGGCAGCGCCTACGCCAGCGCCGCCGGGGCCAGTCTGCCCTCGAACGGGCTGCCGACCAACTGTGTGCTCTTCCCGCGGGCCGTCGATCCGTCCGCCGGCCCGGAGCAGAGCGGGTTCGGCAAGTTCGCGGCCCACGGGCCGTTCCCGGCCAGCACCGCGCCCTTTCAACCCGACGGGAACGGTTCGCTCAAAAAGGACATGAAGCTGAACCTGCCGCTGGACCGTCTGGACGACCGGCGGGCGATGCTCAGCGCGTTCGATGCGGCCAAATCCGCCCACGACGCGAGCTTCGAGCAGATGGACGCGGCCCGTCAGAAAGCGTTCAGCATTCTGCTCGGGAACGCGGCCGAAGCGTTCGACATCGCGAAAGAAGACCCGAAGACGGTTGCCCGGTACGATACCGAGAAGCTCTTCGACGTTACCAAGATCAACAGGAAGTGGAACAACTGGAAGCACTACACCGACAACGCGAAGACCCTGGGCAAGTTGCTCCTGCTCGCGCGGCGGCTGGTCGAGCGCGGGGCGGGGTTCGTCACGGTCACGACGAACTTCGTGTGGGACATGCATGCCGACAACAACAACGCAACGATGACCGAGGGCATGGGCTACATGGCGCCCCCGATGGATCACGCGATCAGCACGTTCCTCGACGATTTGAAAGACCGGGGGCTTGAGGACAAGGTGTTGCTGGTCGCGTGCGGTGAGATGGGGCGCACGCCGCGCATTAACAAGAACGGCGGGCGCGACCACTGGGGCAACCTCGGGCCGCTGCTGTTGGCGGGCGGCGGGTTGCCGGGCGGTGCGGTCGTCGGCCGCTCCTCTGCGAACGGCGGCGACCCGGCGACCGACCCGGTGCGGGTGTCCCACCTGATCGGAACCATCATGAACACGCTGTTCGATACCGGCAAGTTGCGCGTCACGCGCGGCGTGAGCCGGGAACTGCTTCAGATGGCGGATTACGCGCCCATCCCCGGACTGTACGGCTGAGACCCGATGCCCTGAGCTGGGAATTCGATTCCAGGTATTGCTGGCGGGTGTATTAGACACAGCCCCGCGCTACCCGACCACGTCCCGAGCCTTCTCGGCGAAGAACGGGTCGGTGGGCCGCTGGAACGAGACCCGAAGGTGGGTTTGGGCCGAGCGCCTACCCGATCCGACGGACGACCGTGTGGGACAGGTTCCGCTCGCGTGCCCGGACCCGGTTGTTCCAACTGGTACGTCCTTCGACATGGCTGCGCGGGGCCGGACCGGGTCCGGCGCAGCACGAACTCGACACGAACAAATTTTGGCGCCCGGAAACACTTGAATTCCCTCTGGCTGGTGAGGGATTGGGGAGCCTTTCGACACCCACGGGTGAATCCAGGAAGTTGCATATTTCCTTGTTCTCCCCCTTCTGTTCATCGCACCTGAAAATTGCCACCAGTCGAATTTCGTTGGGGGAGCCACGCGCCATGAATCGGCACAAAGGAAAATTCGACTGGTCCGGAATTTTTCGGGAATATCCTTCCCGGGTTCGTATCTATTTCGTCGTGGGTGCAACGAAGTAACCTCAGTAGCCGGTTCCTGGGTTTCGGAACTCATGACTCTGTAAAGAGTTGTGATTGTTTTCTGCGCCTGAATGAACTGGAGACTTGTTGTGTGCTGCGTTTAGCCCAACAAAACAGAAGGTCGCCGCCCGGATAGTCCGGGAGATGCGAAAAGCCTCTCTGTTGTCTCACCCGTGTCACCGCTTTTCTGGAGTATCCCATGAAGAAGATCATCGCGATCCT
>DASWYH010000052.1:0-2863 GCA_036405095.1 Gemmata sp.
TGCGCGGCGCTGGGCGACTGGGCCGAACTGGTCGCGCGCGCCGACGTGGACGCGGTCGTGGTGGCGACGATCAACGACGCGCTCGCGGCGGTCACCCTCGCGGCGGTCCGCGCGGGCAAGCCCGTTCTGGTCGAGAAGCCGGCGGGCCGGTCGGCCCCCGAGCTGCGGCCCGTGGCGGCGGCGGCGCGGGCCGCGGGCGTGGCGGTGCGGGTCGGGTTCAACCACCGGTTCCACCCGGCGCTCCTGAAGGCGCGCGAGCTCGTCGACGGCGGCGCCGTCGGGCCGCTCATGTTCGTCCGCGGGCGCTACGGGCACGGCGGGCGGGTCGGCTACGACCGCGAGTGGCGCGCGGACCCGGCGCTCGCCGGCGGGGGCGAGCTGCTCGACCAGGGCGTTCACCTGATCGACCTCACGCGCTGGTTCCTGGGCGACGTGGCGGCCGTGAGCGGGTTCGCGGGCACGTTCTTCTGGGACATGCCCGTTGAGGACAACGGGTTCGTGTGCCTGCACCACACCGGGGGGCAGGTGGGCTGGCTGCACGCGAGCTGCTCCGAGTGGAAGAACCTGTTTTGCCTGGAGATCTACGGCAAGACGGGCAAGCTCCAGATCGACGGCCTGGGCGGGAGCTACGGCGTCGAGCGGCTCGCGTACTACCGGATGCTCCCCCAAATGGGGCCGCCGGAAACCACGATCTGGGAGTACCCCGGCGAGGACGGCTCGTGGAACGCGGAGTTCCGCGACTTCGAGAGCGCCACCGCGGGGCACCCGGGACTTGGCGCGACCCTCGAAGACGCGGTCGCGGCCCTTGAGGTGGTCGGGGCGGTGTACGCCCAGTCGGCCGGCGCCCGCTCGTCGGCCGCGTAAGGGTGCTCCGGACCGTAAATCTCTGCGCAGCCCTGGGGCCGCAAAGGCGGCACTTTCGGCAACAGTTTTTCGCCCCTTGTAACCGATTATCACAATGCCGCGTGAACCGCGCGGCCCGGACCCGACCACACCGCACGGAAGCGGAGTGCCCGATGATCATCACACGAAGCCCGCTCCGCATCTCGCTCGGCGGGGGCGGGACCGACCTGCCCTCCTACTACCGCGAGCACACCGGGTTCCTGATCGCCGCCGCCATCAACCGGCACGTCCACATCGTCATCAACCGGTCCATCCTGCCGGAGATGATCCTCAAGTACTCGCAGACCGAGCGGGTCACCGACGTGGAGCAGATCCAGCACCCGCTCGTGCGCGAGGCGATGAAGCTGGTCGGCATCCCGGCCGAGGGGCTGGAGATCGCGGCGATGGCCGACATCCCGGCCGGCACGGGGCTGGGCTCGTCGGGCAGCTTCTGCACGGCGCTGCTCCGCGGGCTCCACGCGCTGCACAACGGGAACCCGAGCGCCGCGGAGATCGGCGAGCAGGCGTGCCACATCGAGATCGACCAGCTCCGGGAGCCGGTCGGCAAGCAGGACCAGTACATCGCGGCCGTCGGCGGGGTCACGTGCTTCCGGTTCCACCCGGACGGGCACGTCGAGTACTGGCCCCTGCGGGCGTCCTCCGACACGCTCCGGAAGCTCGAAAACAACCTCGTCCTGTACTTCACCGGGTACACGCGCTCGGCGTCCGCGGTGCTCCGCGAGCAGGACACCAAGACCAAATCCGCCGACCCGTCGATGATCGACAACCTGCACTTCATCAAGGACCTCGGCCTGAAGAGCAAGGACGCCCTTGAGGCCGGGGACCTGCGCGGGTTCGCGGAGCTGATGAACGTCCACTGGCGGTCGAAGAAGAAGCGCAGCGGGAACATGTCGAACTCGCAGATCGACGAGTGGTACGAACTCGGGCTCAAGAACGGCGGGCTGGGCGGCAAGCTGATCGGCGCCGGCGGCGGCGGGTTCCTGATGTTCTACACCGAGACCCCGGACCAGCTCACCGAGGCCATGAGCGAAGCGGGCCTCCAGAACGTGCCGTTCCGGTTCGACTTCGAGGGCACCCGCATGGTGAGCGGGGGGACCCCGTCGCCGGTGCTGCGGCCCGCGCTCCGGCGGGCCGCGTGACGCACCCGGCCGGGGTTCGTGTGAGCTGATGCCCGCCGAGCCGGCGGGGCTTGCGGGGGGGATGCGGTGAACGATCTGGCTTCGACGCCCGTGCTGATCCTCGCCGGTGGCAAGGCCACGCGGCTGGGCGCGGTGGCCCAGGCGGTCCCGAAGGCGCTCGTGCCGCTCGCGGGCCGGCCGTTCCTCGATCACCAGTTCGCGGAGCTGCACGCGCAGGGCGTGCGCGAGGTGGTGCTGTGCATCGGGCACTTCGCGGACCAGATTCGCGCTTACGTGGGCGACGGGAGCCGGTTCGGGCTCCGGGTGCGGTACTCCGAAGACGGCCCGGTCCCGTTGGGCACCGGCGGCGCGGTCCGGCAGGCGCTCCCGCTCGTCCCCGAGGGCTGCTTCGTGCTGTACGGCGATTCGCTCCTCGATGTGAGCTACGCCGGGGTACTGAACGCGCTCCCGGCCGACCGGCTCGCGGTGATGACGGTCTTCCGGAACGAGAACAGCTTCGACACGAGCAATGTGGTCTTCCAAAACGGGCGCCTCCTGCGGTACAGCAAGAGGGACCGGGTGCCGGAGATGACGCACATCGACTACGGGCTGTCGCTGGTGCGCCGGGCCGCGATCGAGCGCATCCCGGCGGACCGCGCGTCGGACCTCGCCGAGCTGTACACGGACCTCGTGGCGGCCGGCGCGATGGTCGGCTTCGAGGTGACCGAGCGGTTCTACGAGATCGGTTCGCCCGCGGGCCTGCGCGAAGCGGAAGAGTTCGTGTTGCGGCGCGCGGGGTAGGGTCCACCAGTACAGCGAACGGAGTCGCACGAAGGTCGTTC
>DASWYH010000053.1:0-8197 GCA_036405095.1 Gemmata sp.
ACGTCGCTGGGGTAGGATTGAGTTCTCATGAACCATTTTACCCACCCCAATCACCCCTTATGGGACAGTCACTTAGCAGGAATGGCGACCACCTTTCGCGCCGGCAAAGAGCAGGACCAATAGACCGCACCAAATATGCAAGTGCCTGGGATTCCTTTTCGCTCATAATGTGTCGCGCTTTTACCGCCGAAGAGGCGACTTGGTGCGTCGTTCCGCAGCTCATCGATAAGTGCGCCCGATGGCGTTGGCCGGTGGCGACCGGCTTCAGCCAGTCGCTTTTGACCGCAGTGGTGCTCTGCCTTTTTGCGCGGGCTGTGTGGCCACCCGCCGGGGAAAGCTCCGACCCGAAAACTGCCATCTTCAAGTCTCGGGTTCTGCGGACGAATGTGCCGAGCTGGCGGCGCGCCGGGGCGACCGGAGCGAAGCGATTCACACACCAACGACGCAATTCTCGCCTAATCTTATTCTCATGACTACTCCATTTGCCGCCGAAGTCGGTGTTGCCCGGATCGCCCAGGAAATGTGGGCGCGTGTCCCCGTCCGGGAGCGGCTTAAACACATCCGAAACCTCCGCGCGCTGCTCGTCGAGCGCATGGACGCGATCGGCGGGGCCATCGCCGCGGACATCAACCGCCCGGCGCTTGAGATCGCCGGGAGCGAAGTGCTCCCCACCACCGCCGCGCTCAAGTTCCTCGAAAAGCGGGCCGCCCGGCTCCTCGCGCCGCGCAAGGTGCCGCTGTGGGACCGCCCCATCTGGCTCACGGGCAACCGCGACGTGGTTCACCACCGGCCCTGGGGCGTGGTCGGTATCATCGGAACATGGAACTACCCCCTCTTCCTGAACGCCGGGCAGATCGCCTCGGCGCTGGTTGCGGGCAACGCGGTACTGTGGAAGCCGAGCGAGAACACGCCCCGAACGGCCGAAGTCACCACTCAACTCTTCCGCGACGCGGGCTTCCCGGCGGGCCTCGTGCAAACCCTGCCCGCGACGCGCGAAGCGGGGCCGCAGTTGGCCGAGGCCGAGGTCGATCACGTCGTGTTCACCGGGTCCGACGTCGTCGGGCGGAAACTGGCGGCCCGGTTGGGCGAACGGTTGGTCCCTTCCACCCTCGAACTCTCGGGGTGCGATGCGATGTTCGTGTTCGCCGACGCGGACCTCGAAATGGCGGCCAAGGGGGCGTGGTTCGGACTGTCGATCAACCGCGGGCAGACGTGCATCGCGGTGCGCCGCATCTTCGTGCAGCAGACGAAGTGCGAAGCGTTCGTTGCGCTCCTGAAGCCCCTGATCGAGCGCGCCGGGCCGATGGGGCTGGTGACCCCCGGACAACTCGCGCAGGCGGAGCGCCTGATTGAAGACGCGGCGAAGCGCGGGGCGACTGTGCTGCCGGTTCCCCCGGTCGGCTCCGCCGAAGGGAAAGGCGGGGCCGGGACATTTCTTCGCCCGACGCTCCTCGTTAACACCCCCGCGGACGCGGCGTTTTGCCGGGAGGCGTGCTTCGCACCGGTCGCAGCCGTGATCCCGTTCGGCACGCCGGATGAGGCCCTCGCGCTCGCGAAGCGGTCCCCCTTTGGGCTGTCCGCGTCGATCTTCTCGGCCGACATCGCGGCGGCGACGGCGTTCGCGGCGCGCGTCCCGTCGGGGAGCGTCGTGGTTAACGATCTGCTCGCGCCGACGGCGCACCCGGCGACCCCGTTCGGCGGGCGCGGCGCGAGCGGGTGGGGCGAAACGCAGGGCGCGGAGGGGCTGCTCGCGATGACCACGCCGCAGGTGGTCACGGTTCACGCGGGGCGCACCCGCCCGCACCTCGACGACGCGGCGAGCCCCGACCCCGCGACCGGCGAGATCCTCCACGGGCTCATCCGGTTCTCGCACGGGCGCGGGTTCGGGACCAGGATCGGCGGGCTCTGGCAGATGGTGCGCGGCATCCGGCGGAGGAAGAAGTAGGAACAAGCCGCGCGCTTTCGTTTCGCGGATATATGAGACGTGTGCGAGCAAAAGATCGTAGGGCGGCGCGGCTTTTGAGCCCCGAGGCTCGAAACCCGTGCGCTATCCGCTGACCCCTTCGGCCGCCACCGGTTCGGGATCGGGTTCGGGAGCCGCGCTTGTGGTGGTCAACTTGGGGCGCTTCACCTTCCACACCACCCCGACCCGTTCCAGCAGCCAGATGATGGTCCAGGTGGAGTCCGGTTGCCACCACAGGAACCCGTGCCGCGCCGAGTACGGGTGCGCGTGGTGGTTGTTGTGCCACCCCTCGCCCAGCGCCAGCACCGCGAGGAGGAAACTGTTTCGGCTCCGGTCGGGCGTTTCAAACGCCCGCGAACCCCATAAGTGAGCCACCGAGTTGATGCAGAACGTGATCTGGAGCGAAACGAACTGTCGGACCAGTCCGCCGACCAGGAACCCCATCAGCGCGTCGTAAGCGGTGCCGCCGACGAGGTAGCCCACGCCGGCCGGGATCAGCAAACCGAGTACGAAGATCGGCAGCCAGTTCCGGTCGATCCACGCGAGGTCGGGGCGCCGGGCCAGATCGCGCACCGCTGATGCCGGGTACGCATAGCGCCGCTCGTGGAACCAACTGAAGTGCGCGTGCCAGAACCCGCGCAGCCAGCGCCAGCGACCGGTCGCGAGGTGCGGCGAGTGCGGGTCGCCCTCGTGGTCGCTGTGGCGGTGGTGCAACCGGTGCGTCGCGATCCAGTAAAACGGCGCCGACTGCCCGGCCATCACCCCCAGAACCATGAGCACCCATTCGACCGGGCGCGAGGTGGCGAAGGCGCGGTGCGCGAAGTACCGGTGGAACCCCATCGTGGTTCCGAGGGCGCACAGGCTCGCCAGCACCGCGAACGAAGCGAGCGCGTGCAGCGGAACCCCGTACACACACGCGAGGGCCACGGCCGCGACCGTGCCGATGTAGTGGGCGAGTTCGTTGGGCACGTTCGCCCAGGCACACGTCGGGTGCGTCATGCGGTCCGCTGCGGGCATAAATCCTCGGTGCGAGCGTGCGTGGGAGCGAGTCGGTGCGTCCCGCGATGATACCAAGAGGGGCAGCGTAAGGCGCGGGCACTTTCCGGTCAGCGCGATTCCGACCAACAAAACGAAACGAGCGGGACGATACCTCGCCCCGCCGTAAGAGTTCGCACCTTAACCGGAGTGGTACCGTCGAGGGGCGCCACGCCGGTTCCGGGTCGCTCACGTGTCAACCGTTAACGCAAGCGCTCGACGTAAGGGACCACCGGTTGATACTGCGGCGAGTTGTACTTGAAGTTGGGTTGCGGCCCGATGTACCCCGGGCGCACGTTCGACACGCACGTCCCGCCCCACGCATCGCGCGGCAGGTTTGTTACCGTCACCTGTCCGACCCCGGTTGTCGCGTCCCGCCCGACCACCGAGGCGACGGTCACCACCTGCGTTTCGGAGCCCGAGCCGAGTACGAGTGAATCGCCGCTCTGGATCGGCATCGTGTACCCGTCGGCCGCGACGAACAGCTTTCCGTTCGCAGAATCGTATGAAAGCGTTGGGAACGACAGTGCTGCGTTCGCCCCCTTCCGGGCAGTCGCGGTCAGCGCGGTGAAGAACGGCTGGCCGCTCGCGTGCGCCGGGGCGTTCGGGTCCAGCGCCATGTTCGACATGTCGATGACGGCAATGTACTTCTGCCGCATGTCGCCCGGGATCTGGTCGTACTCCTCGGCCCCGATCTGAGGCGGCAACGGAACGCCCGTTGGCCAACCGGCGGGGTTCTGGTCGCCCTCGTACTTGAAGTACCCGATCGTCAGGTACACGACGAACGTGTGGCTCACGGTGGTCAGGTTGTTCATCACCTTCCGCAGCGGCTCGGTCTGCAAGTACGGGTGGGTCTGGGTCGTTTGATACAGGTACGGCTTGCCGGTCGTGGAATCGATCCGCATGAGCGTGTCGCCGTCGTTGGTCGCGCTCGGGGTGGTGTAAGCGAAAGTCCCGGTCGCGGCGCTCGGCGCGCCGTAGGGCTGGAACGGTCGGTCCGCGCCGGTAGCCAGATCGTGTACGCTGGAGGTCGGCACCGGGGACATGAACGCCGAGGTCGGCGCGCCATCGGCTTGATACTTCGTCTGGAGCGCCGATCGCGACGCCATCCACTTGCCCCACACGGTGTCGTTCACGAAGGTGAGGTCGAACTGATTGTTCGACTGCGGGTCCCACACACCCTGCACGATGCGGCGATCCTGAACCACGTTCGGGTTCACCTTGCCGCCGATGCGCCCGCCGTGGGCGTCGGTCAGTTTCGGCGACTTGACCGAAAGCAGCGCCAACGCGCGGGCGAGGCCGTCGCTGTGTTGTGCCCACTTGGCCGAACTGAAGGTGTAATTCAACCCGGTGGCGGTGTTGACAACGAACTCCTGGGTGAGCAGGTGCGGCTTGGTGTCGCGCACGAAGAACACGTCGCCGAGCGTTTCGAGCGGGCGGTCCATGTGCTGCTGCCAGTCGAACGGCAACATAATCGTGTCGCCGGTGTTCAGCGTCGCCGCGGCGTTGGCCGTGACTGTGACCGTTGTCCCGGTCGGCTGGGTCGCGTTGGTCCCGTTGTGGCGCCCCAGCGTGTTCAACGGCTCGCCGGGCTTCGGGTTCGCCGTCTGGTTCAGCACCATCGAGTTCAGCGCCGGAGCGGTCGCGCCGTTGAACAGGTACTTGTTGTAAGTGCCGGCCGTTCCCGATGTGGTCGCAAACGACAACCCGGCCAGGGGTTGCACCTTGCCGACGGAGAACCGGTTGTTCGCCGCGGTGGCGTCCTTCATCGGGTCGTACTCGGTCCCGTCGTTCTTGGGGTTCGCCGCCGGGCGCGCGGTCCGCTTGTCAGCTTGACCGGCGGCCCGGATCACCGCATCGAACGCGGGCACATAGTCCATCATGTCGACCGTGACGTAGGGGTTGCTCGCGGGGCTGTACGGCAGGTACGGGTTGGCCAACCGCTGAAGCAAGACGACGTGCCGCTTGAACTCCTGCGCCGAGAGTTGAGCGCCCGTGGGCATCTGGATCGTGTACCCCAGCGCGTTCGGCTGGTCCGGCTTCGGGCACACCACCGCGCTCATCCACGTCGCCGCGGAGGTCGTGGTCGGGTCGAACTCGTCCGTCTTCGGCGAGTTGGTGCCGCTGATGTCCGTTCGGAGCAGCACCACCCCGTTCGCGGGCGCGGCCGTGGCCGGAGCGTACTGGGCGTTGTTCGGCTGTACCGACTGGGTCTGCAGCGTCAGCGCGGACAGGGTACACGTCGCATCCGGCTGGGCCACACTCGTGTCGAACGTGCCCATTGTGTTTGCCGCGTACTTCGCGTTGGTCGTGTCGGTCAGCGGACCCGCGGGGTTATCCTGCTGGGCCGCCGGGAGCGTCCCGCTCGGACCGAACGTGCGGCTCGCACGGGAGAGCTGGAGGCGGTACGCGCTGAGCGGAACCGAGCCGTCGCCGAGCACCCCTTGCGGCGCCGCTGTGTACGGGGGCGAGGTGGGGTTGAGCAACTCGGCCCAGAACCGCACGTGCGCCTTGGCGGTCATCTGGAGCGGCTGGTTCATGCCCATCCCGTTCTTATCTTCCTCCTTATCGGCCGGATCGTTGGTGATCTCGCCGTACACTTCGTTCAGCACGAGCCGCGGCTTTTCGATCCCGAACACCACGCGGTTGCCGACTTGAGCCGTGGCCAGGTCGGCCGCGAGCCCGCCCCCCGACGGGTTCCACACGAACGTGGTGCTGATGTCGTCGTTGTCGATGTAATCGACGATGTTCACCGCGAGCTGCGCGAGGTAGCGCAGCGCGTCGTACTGCTCCTGGGTGTAAGCCACACCGGCAATCTGGCGGCTGGTCGGGTCCGGCAGGGCGATCTGGACCCCGTTGGTCGGGTCGAAGGTGACCTGCCCGGCGGCCCCGGTCGTCACGATGAGCCGGGCGAAGATGTCTTTGGCAAGTGCCTGCCGGTCCGCATCGGCCGTAGCGGCGGTGACGGGCGTCACATTGTTATTGCCGCCGCCTGACGGGGCCTGGGTCGGGTCCGGGAGCAGCGGCTTGGTCACATCGGAGCGGTAGTCGGCCAGCGGGCGATTCAGGTTCACCGACCCGAGTGCGGCCTGAACGTTATACCACTGCTTGGTGGTGCCGGCAGTCGGAGCGAAGTCGGTGACCGTGCCGGGAACCGTTGTGGCCACCGTCGGGTCCGGGTACGCAATTCCAGCGGGAACCAGGAGCCCAGGCTTGGCCGGCTGCGGTTGCACACCGGGCGTAACCGTGGGCGGCACCAGAGCCAGCGCGTTACCCCCGTCGCGGCTCAAGAAGGTCGGGGCGAGCGCGGGCCGGTCGAGGCCCATCGCGCGCGGCACCCACAGCCCGCGCCGGGCGTGCGCCGGGTCGAGCCGATAGTTCGATGGCGTCGTCGCGGTCGGGTTCGCGTAGTACGGAAAGCCGCCCGCAGTCAGGAACGTGGGCGTAGCGGTCTGGGTCACGAACGCCTGATTGTACCAGTCCGGGTTAAACGCATACCGAAGGGTGAGCCGCTTCACGTCTGTGAAGGGGTAAACCGGGCTACCCGTGTTCGGAGCGGTGTTGCTGCGCGGCGCGAACGTGTCCGAGTTGTACCCGGCCGGGTGGTTCGCGATCTGGGCGTTACTGCTTTCGTAGTCACCGTATGGCGGGGTGAACGACGGGTTCCCGAACGACGGCAGTCCGAGCATGCTCGCAGCGGTCGGCAGTTGGAACGTGGTCAACTTCCCGCTCCACGCAACCGGCGCGTACTGAGGCAGCAGTTGCGTCTGCCCGGCGGCCGTGAGTTGCGCGTTCAGGTACGGGTTGAACTCCGCGTTGCGGCTCACGCCGCGCTGGGCCATGAGGTTCTGGCGGTCGGTTTCCAGGTTCGCGGCCAGTGGCAGCGGGGTCGGCGCGTTCCGGTCGGTCATCCCGTACCCCATGTTCACCTCCCACGGTCCGTAGCCGCCGAACGAGCGGTGCCCGTTGCCCCCGAGTTGGTTCCCGTGAATGCTGAGATCGAACCGGCCGTCCAGCGGGAGGATGAGCGGGGCCACCATCGGTATCACCCGGCGCCCGTCGCTCAGCGTGATCGGCGGGAGCCCGGTGTACATCCACAGGCTGTCGTTCTTGGCATTAAATTGCTTCGTGTTCGGGTCGTAGGAGAAGGCGCCGGGCAAATTCTGCACATCACCAGTGTACGTCGGTTGAACGAGCCATGTGCCGTCCGACTTCAGCACGCCGTCCGCGTTTGGCGGGACGCGCGGAAAGTTCGGGTGCTCCTGCGGGCGCGGGCGCAGGGTGCGCATCTTGCCGATTTCATTAGTCCAATTCGGGTTGCTCGGCGCGAGCGTGCCGAACAGCGAGTCGCGGTGGAACGATGGGACTAGCACCTCACCGGTGACCGGGTCCTGGGCGCCGAGGAAGAAGTTCTTCAGGTCCGGGTACGTGTAACCGGCGGCCTTGCTCACGTAGTTGCGCCCGGCAACGCTGGTGGCGAACGTGGACAGCGCCCCGCCGGCCACGGGCCGGTTCCCGGTCCACTCGGGGTCGAGCAACAGGAACTGCCCCCCCACCGACAGCGCGGTCTGGTTGATGAACCGCCCGCGGTCCTGCCCGTTCAGCGCCCCGATGCCGTACGAGTCGGCTTGCTCGTGAAACACCCCGACCCCGTTCCACGGGGTGGTGGTGCCGGTCCAGCCAGCTTGGCCCGTCGGGTTGCTCCCCCACATCGCCCGCCCGATGCTGTGCCCGCGGATCGAGTTCTGGAGGGCGGTTCCGTCATCGAGGGTGTCGTAGACCAGTGCGCTGAGGAACGTGTTGACGGTGTTCTCGGGGGACGGGGCGCTCCGCCTCGGGACGGCCGCGCCGTCCTGGAACGCGAGGGCCGCGGCCTTCTCGCGGGCCGCGTACATCACCAGCGCCAGCCCGGTCACCATCATGACGGTGATGAGGAAGAAGCAGGTGATCAGGATCGCGGTCCCGCGGCGCGGGGGCCGGCGGTGCGACAGAACGAGCGGCCGGAACATGGCGGTCTCCGAGCGAGTGCGAGTGTGTCCGTTGAGCGGGCCGCGCGGCCGTCCGGGACGGGCGCGGACCGGGCGTGTGTGTGCGAGTCGGCGAACCGGTTACAGGTCCACCGCGATGGTCGATTGGCGCGTCGAGCGGGTGCTCGGGTTCCAGCACCGCAAGCGGATCAGAACGCCGGTGATGCGGATC
>DASWYH010000054.1:0-2502 GCA_036405095.1 Gemmata sp.
CCAACTCGCGGATGTTGCGCCGGATGTCTTCGGTCGTAATGGGATCGACCGCGGCGAACGGCTCGTCGAGCAGAATGAGCATCGGCTCGCACACGAGGCACCGGGCGATTTCGAGCCGCCGCTTTTCGCCACCCGAGCACCGGCCCGCGGTGCTCTTTCGCACCGTGTCCAGTTTGAACCGGGTGAGCGCCTCATTGGTGCGCTGCCACCGTTCGGTGCGGGTGAGCCGGCGGCCCAGCGCGCGGCTGCGCGGGAGCGCCTCGAGGATCGCGAGCAGGTTCCCCTCGACCGACAGCTTGCGGAACACGCTCGGCTCTTGCGACAGGTAGCCCATCCCGCGGCGCGCCCGCTGGTACATGGGCAGCGCGGTCACGTCCTCGCCGTTGAACGTGACCTTACCGTCGTTGGGCTGGATCTGACCGGTCGCCATGCGGAAACTGGTCGTTTTCCCGGCCCCATTCGGGCCGAGCAATCCGACGATCTCGCCCGCGTTCACGTCGAACGACACGCCGTTCACAACGGCCCGCCGGCCGAAGTACTTGACCAGCCCTTCCACTTCCAAAAGCGGCATGCGCGTTCCCCGGCCGTAAGCAACATCGCTCGGCGGGTGATTACCCGAACCAGCCGAACCGTGCAAGCGGGAGTCACAAGGCGAGTCCCCTGGCAGGTGCTGGCATCTCCGCGTAGCCCTGCGTGTTTGCCGGCACGGGTGACTCATTCGCCCGTGCCCCGTAGCCCCTCCGCGAGCGGCGCGGAGGGGCGTTAGGCGACCTGATCCGTGCCCTCGCCCGCGCCACCGCACGCCGGGCCGCCGTGAACCACGAGCATCGGGATGGCGATCGGTGCCGGGAAGGTGAGCACCGATCTCGGGTGCAGGGCGTGGAGGTGACGGCGAGACGGGGGGCAGGCGAACCGAGCGTGTTGGACCGGTGGGAGCGGCGGGAACTCCGGACCCGTCGGGCCGGGCGGCGGCGATCGAGGAGGTGGAGGTCTTCACCGGGCGGGGCGAGCGGAACCGGACCGGCCGGCGGCTGATGCCGACCGGGGCCAAGTGGAAGGGGCTCAGGTGGGCCGGTGGGGAAAGGGCCGCGCTCGTCGGGACCAACGCCCGGAACGCCCTCCGGACCGCGGTGTGTCCCGTATCGAAAATCCGCACGCCAAAATTGACAGGGCGCCCGGTCTCGCTTTACCGTTGTGTTGGACCTCGGGGCGCGGATAATCTTAAAGGTGGAAACCCCGCGAGGCACCTCCATGCTGAAGACGATCCTCGGCTTCGTTGTTCTGTTCGCGCTAGCCGCGGGTTCGGCTCGGCCGGCCACACAGCCGCAGCAGCCCAAGCCCGAAGAACTGCCGGAGTACCCGCTGCTCGACAAAGCCAACAAGTTATCCCCGCTCTCGCCCGATGGGAAGTCCGTGTTCATCGAGACCGCTCCGGACGGCAAGGACAAGGAGGGCAGGGACAAGCGCAAGACGGTGCGGGTCGCGCTGGCGTGTGAGGTGTGCCTCCGCGAAGGGCCGCTCGAACAGATCCTGTGCAAGAAGGGCACCAAGGAGCACGAGGCCATCGTGCGCGTGGACGTGGACCCCGAGTTCATCCACTGGGCGCTCATCGCCGCCGGCGGCAAACCGGGCACACCTACCGGGTTCATCGACCCGAAAACCGAGATGGCCAAGTACACCCCCGCAACCGGCAGCAGGGTGAACGTGAACGTTCACTATAAGAGGGGCGGCAAGCTCCACACGCACCCCGCACAGGAGTGGGTCTGGGACACCAAGAAGAAGGCCCCGATGAACCACCACTGGGTGTTCGCGGGCAGTGTGTTCATCAAGAACCCGGACGACCCCAAGGCGAAACCGGTCTACGGGGCCAACGCGGGCGACATATTCAGCATCTCCAACTTCCCGTATTCGACACTCGAAATTCCCGCCCAGATCAGCAAAGACGAGGCCCAGCTCACCTACGAAGCCAGGACGGACAAGATCCCGCCGCTCGGATCGAAAGTGTGGGTGATCCTGGAAGTGGTGCCCGAGAAAAAGTGACCGCGTCCCATCCGGCTGAGGCGGGTGGGACCACGCACCACCTCGGCCCTTGCCTTCCCCTTTCACCCGGCGCGTGCGCTCCAATCGGAACACCGGGTTCGTCTGGGTTCGATACCCGTTGAGCCACGCCGTGGCGTGGTGGTGACGGTCCCATTCCGAGCCGCCCGTGCTCTTTGTTGTCCGCCGTCGGGAGGGCGGACACCACGACCCGGCCCAACCGTGCTCTTTGTTGTCCGCCCTCCCGACGGCTGAATGTCCCCGGCCAACGGCCCCAGCGGCCCGGCGGGTGCCCGCGCGACTCGGGCACCGAGCCAGGGCGCCCCGCGGCGCGGACACAACGGCCTGTTGCTGGCCCTGTCGCCCGCGGCCACCGAGTGCGGGGGTGAGGGAAAATCACGCCTTCCTCAGAAGCAGCGCGTGCTCGAACCGCGGGCGGTCGCGGAACGCCTGCGCCGTGGGGCC
>DASWYH010000055.1:0-2100 GCA_036405095.1 Gemmata sp.
GTCCAATTTCCACCACCCGCGCGGCTGCGCCATGCGCCCCCGCGCGCACACACCTGTTCCCGGTGCTCACATGTCCGCAACTGATCTCGTTCTCGCGGCGACGCTGCTCTCGGCCCCCGTGGGCACGCCCGAACAGGCGCCCCCCGCGGACCGCTGGGTCGCGGTCCGCGACGCGCTCCACAAAACCGCCGTCGCGTGGGAGCTCATGGACCCGCGCGAGGAGCGCTACCTGCTCGCGGTCCGCGACGACTTCGAAACCGACCTGAACCTGCTCCGCAAGCGGCACGCGGACCTCGCCGACGCGCCGAAACTGGCCGACTGCCACCGGCTCCCGGACCGGCGCACGGTGAACGAGCTGATCCGGTTCAACCGCGCGTTCCGCAAGCACCTCGAACAGCGCGAGCTGTGGGAAACGGACCGGGCCGACCTGTACCAGGAGGTGATGAGAGAGACGGACCGGTTCTACCAGCAGTGGGACGCCGTGCGCGACGCCCAGTGCGACTTCTACTACGTCACGGTGCGCCGGGCGGCACTCAAGAAGCTCCGCGACTCGATCGGCGCGGACGCGTTCGCCGCCGGGGCCATGCCGCCCTACGTGCCCGAGTGGCGGTTCGGCTCGGCCCCGTGAGCGCCAGCCGCCGGTTCGGGCCCGCGCCCGGTCTACCCAACCGCCACCCCTGGAGGGCTCGGAGGCTCAACCTTTGAGCCCCACAGGGGTGGTGACAGTTAGGGCGCACGCTCTGAAACGAACGGACCCGGCGGGTAAACATTACAAGTAAGAATTGCACCACCCCCGCTCGAAATTGCAAACGTTTCCTCCGCCCACCGCCCTCCTTTCCCGCCCCCAACAAAACCGCCTGCAATTTCCGCAGGTTTTACAGCACCTGAGCGCCATTCCGGGTACCTCGCTGGTTCTGGCACGGGTCGTGCTTTCACTTATTTCGTCGCAACGGTTCTTCCCCCAGAACCCGACAGAGGTCGGACGGTCCCCCAACTATAACCGCCGCCTCCGCATCCGGTTTGCTTCCATCCCCACTCCAGTGAGCCGCCCGGTCCCCCACCGGGCGGCTTGCTTATTTTTGCCCGCGCCCGACGCACCGGGGCTACGCACGGAACCACATCCCTTCCGTTTGGAAGACTCTGTATAATCAGGTCAACGTTCCCTGCCCTCGCGAGCACGAACCCATGAGTGCCCCGGTGTACGTGATGCCGTCGCTGCTGACCGGACCGGTCCCGGCCAACAGCTCGACCGAGGTTACGGACCTGCTGCGCCAGTTGCTCGCGGCACAACAGGAACAGGTGGCGCTGCTCAAGGCACAGGCCGCGAGCCAGGACAGTTCCGGGCGCTGGAGGGCGTTCCTGGCGCGCTGGGCCGAAGAGTTCCCCAGCGTCGGGGGCGCGTGCCGGCAGGCGCTCCCCGCGGTCGAGCGCGCCTATGTGGGCCTCGTGAACGAGGTCACCGAGCGGATCGCGGAAGAACCGGACCTGTTCGCCAACGAGTTCGCGCTGGCCGAGTTCCTCGACCGCTACGGCATGAAGCTGGCCCAAATGGGCAACATCATCAACCAGCTCACGCCACTGGCGGACGCCGCCGCACCCGACAAGGGTTGAGGCCCCGAGCCCCGTACCATCGCGCTGGAGCCCCTCACGCAAAGGCTTTATGACGTTCACCTGACGGCGCACCGGCCGGCGACTCGGAGCCCCCCGCGCGACCGGGACCGGCACCAGACCGCGCGGTCGAGTTCGCGCCCGTTCCCACGCTCATCATCTCGGACCAAGCTGCATGGAAATCGCACCCGCCGACCTCACCCGCGTTCGCGAGTTGTACACGCAAGGGCGCTACCGACAGGCCCACGAGGCGGCCCGGGCCTTCGGCCCGTTCCGGGAGTGGTCCGGAACGGCCGCGCGGCTCCTCGGCGGGCGGCTCGCGATCCAGCTCGGCGCCCCCAAAATGGGCCGGCGGATGCACCTCGCGGCGTTCCGCGCGACCCCGGCGCACCCGGAGGCGATCTACTACCACGCGCGCTACCGGATGGAGCGGTTCGGCCCGCTCTCGACGTGGCGGTTCATGCGGAACCACCCGGACTGGTCCGACGCGCC
>DASWYH010000056.1:0-2663 GCA_036405095.1 Gemmata sp.
CGAGCAGGCCGAGCACGTGTCCGTGATGACGCTCCACGCCTCGAAGGGGCTGGAGTTCCCGGTGGTGTACGTGCTCGCGGTCGAGCAGGGGCTGCTGCCGCACGAGCGCAGCCTCGCGAACGACGAGGAAATCGAGGAGGAGCGCCGGTTGTGCTTCGTGGGCATGACCCGCGCCATGAAGGAACTGTACCTGTGCCACGCCCGGATGCGCGAGTTCCGCGGGCAGTTGAACTACTGCATCGTGAGCCAGTTCCTTCAGGAGCTGCCGCGGGACGTGAAGTTCGTGGACCCGTCCCAGGCGCGCAACGTGGCGCGGACCGCCGCCGACGAGTGGCGCGTGAAATCGAGCGCGGCGGCCAAGGACTGGGCCGACACCGGGCTGCGGCCGTTCGTCCCGCCGGCGGCGCGGAAGCCGAACCCGGACCTGAAGCCGACCATCCCGGACGCGCCCGACACCGGGTTGGCGGTCGGCGTGCTGGTTCAGCACGCCGAGTACGGTCTGGGCAGCGTGACGGAGGTTTCGGGCTACGGGGCGCTGCGCAAGGTGCGGGTGCGGTTCCCCGCCCACGGCGAGAAGCTCCTGGTGGGCGACAAAATCAAGCTGAAGGTCGTCGTTCGCAAGAGCACCCAAGGGTAAGGACCGCCGGACAGAACGCGCCGAACTACAAAGGCACAGGGGGGCACGGAGACAGAGGATCAGAGCTTCTGGTCTCCCTTTGTGTCCTCTGTGTCTTTGTGGTCGACGGTTTGCCCGGTGGTTCCAATGCCCTGCACCTGGCCCCGTTCGGGTTTCCGGTGTAAGCCCGCGCCTCCCGTGCGGGTAGTACCTACACTTTCAACGGCCGCGCACGTCACTGCGGTCAGAAGTCGCCGGGCCAACGCGGTTGGCCGATCCGTTCCTGTCTGTTCACGCGGAGAAATGACCGTGTCCAAGACCATGATCGCGCTCGGACTGCTCGCCGCGCTCGCACTCACCGCGCGCGCCGCGGACACCAAGTACGCCCTCACCGGCGACAACACGAAGGTCACGTTCACCGGCACCAAAACCGGTGGCAAGCACGATGGCGGGTTCGGCAAGGTTGCCGGCACCGCCACTGTCCCCGACGGCGACCTGACCAAGCTCGCGGTCACCGTGGACATCGACACCGACTCGCTCTATTCCGACGACGCCAAGCTCACCGCTCACCTCAAGAACGCCGACTTCTTCGACGTGAAGAACCAGCCGAAGGCCACGTTCAAATCGACGAAGGTGGTCAGGGACGAGAAGGGGTACACCATCACCGGCGACCTCACCCTGCTCGGCAAAACCAAACCGGTCAAGATCCCGGCGACCATTACCGAGAAGGACGGCGTGCTGAGCGTCTCGGCGAAGTTCACGATCGACCGGACCGATTGGGGCATGACCTTCGGCAAGGGGAAGATCGACGATACGGTCACACTCGGCCTCGCGGTCACCGCGAAGAAGTAAAGGCTCCCGGAAAAGAGCCCGGGATCATAAAGGCACAGAAAAAGACCAAAGAAAATAGAACCGTGTGTCCTTGTCTTTCTCTGTGCCATTTGCACTTCTGCGGCGAATACTTCTGTCCGATCGTTCCGACCGACCCCTTGCCATGCCACCGCCGCCCCCACTGAAAGACACACTCGAAGCCCTGCAACAGTGTGTGTTGCCGGGCGCGGGTGCGTCCGCGCTCGTGATGTGTGCGTTCCTGGTGGTGGGGCGCTGGCGCGCCGCGGCGCTCGGGTCCGCGGCGGCGGTCGTGGTCGCGTTCATGTGTGGGAATTTCACGCTCCAGAACCTCAAAACCGGAGACCCGGTCCCGACCTGGGCGAACACGTCCCGCTTGCTCCTCTGGGTGCCGGACGAACCGTCGCCGGGGTACCAGTGGCTGCCGCGGGTGGCGCTCGTGCTCGTCGCGGTGGGGCTCGTCACGCGGTGGCTCGCGTCGGCCGTGAGTTGCGGGCGGCCCCCGCTCCTCGGGTGGCTCGCGAACGTGCTCGTCTGGGGGCTGCGGACGTGGGCGCTCTTTCTCACGACCGCGTGGTTGGTCCAGGGCGCCGCCGCGTCCGGCCCCAAGTGGGCCTACCTGCGGTGGGAACTGGCGCTCGCGATGTTACTTGTGTGGGTCGTGACGGACGGCGTTGCACGGAGCGGCGCGAGTGGCGAACTGTCCGCGTACCTCGCGGCGGCCTTTTACGCGGGCGCGGCGGTTCTGCTGTACTCGCACAACGCGAAGTTCATGGAACTGGCGGTACTGGTCGGCTCGGCGATGCTCGGCATCGCGGTCGCGGTGCTCGCGGTTCCCGGGCGCGGGGACGGCGTCAAAGTGCTCGCGAGTGGCGCGATCCCGGCCGCCGTCGCGTTCCTCCCGGGGTTGCTCCTCGGGACGCGCCCGTCGCACGCCGACAACAAGGTCCCCGGGACCTCATTCTGGCTCGTGGCGCTGGCCCCACTGATCCTCGCACCCTTCTTGATCCCGCGCCTGAGCCGGCAGAACCGCTGGCTCCTGGTCGCGCTGCGGGCGCTCCTCGTTCTGACGCCGCTAGTCGCCGCGGTGCTGCTCGCGGGGCGGCACGAAAAGTTCCCCTACGAGGAAGAGGCGGAGTGGTAACCGGCCCGCAGCTTCTCATACACTACCGGCACCAACCTCGCATTGTTCTCCGGT
>DASWYH010000057.1:0-2084 GCA_036405095.1 Gemmata sp.
CCGGTGCGCTCGAAGTGGCGCGCCAACAGTGCGTCCGGGAGCCCGCGGTTGATTTCGGCCTGGGTGTACCGGCCCTCGCGGGCCTTGACGAGAACCGCTCGGGACAGGTCGGTGGCGAGCACGTTCACCGACCACCCGGCCAGTTCGGGAAAGTGCTGGTGGAGCAGCAGGACGAAGCTGTACGGCTCCTGTCCGGTGGAACACGCCGCGGACCACACGTTCAGCACGCGGCTCGCGGCCCGGCGCCGGATGAGGTCCGGGAGGACCATCGAGCGGAGGCTCTCGAACGGGTCGCGGTCGCGGAAGAAGTGCGTTTCGGTCGTCAACATCGCCTCGACGACCCGTGCGCTCAGGTCGTCGGTACCGGAGTGCCGCAGGGCCGCGATGAACGCGCCCACGGACCCAAGCCCGAGTTCGCACGCGAGCGGGGCGAGCCGCGTTTCGACGAGGTACTCTTTGCCGGGCTCGAGCACCACCGCGCTGCGGTCCCGTACCAACCGGCACACGAACGCGAACTCGTCGGGGGTCATCGGATCTCCCCGCGCCCGAACCGGGTCCGGCGCACCAGTTCCGGAGCGATCTGCCCGACCGGAAGCACCTTATCCGCCAGCCCGGCGCGGGCCACGAACCCGGGCATCCCCCACACCACCGAGGTCGCCTCGTCCTGGGCGATCACCTGCCCCCCGGCGGCCCGGACCGCTTCGCACCCGCGGTATCCGTCCTGCCCCATTCCGGTTAGCACCACGGCGAGCACGTGCGGCCCATAGACCTTCGCCACCGAGCGGAACAGCACGTCCGCCGCGGGGCGGCACGAGTTCTCTTGAGCGTCCTGGTTCAGCACCAGGCGCGCGCCGCCCGTGCTGCGCTCGACCCCCAGATGGAAGTTGCCCGGCGCGAGCCAGATGGTCCCCGGGGCGAGCGGTTCACCGGCCCGCCCTTCCGCGACCGGCAGCGGGCACCGGGTGGCGAGGCGGGTCGCGAGCAGTTGCGTGAACAGGGGCGGCATGTGCTGCACCACCAGCACCGGCACCGGGAGATCGGCCGGGAGCGCGCCGAACAGCTCGGCGAGCGCGTTCGGGCCGCCGGTCGAGCTCGCGATGGCGACCACGTCCACGCGCCCGCTGCCGGCTGGCAGGGGCACGGCCCGCGGGATCGGGACGGGATCCGCGGACCGCGGGGGTGAAGCCGTGCGCGCGGAGGCGAGCGCTTTGATCTCGGGAATCAGCTCGGCCCGCACGATCCGGAGCGACTCTTCGAGGCTCCCGGTCGAGGGCTTGGTGAAGTATTCCGACGCGCCCTGCGCGAGCGCTTCGAGCGTCGCGGTGGCGCCCCGTTCGGTCAGCGCGCTGAACATGATAACCGGGAGCCGCGGGTGCGTCTTGCGAATGGCGCGCAGCGCTTCGAGCCCGTCCATCTCGGGCATCTCGACATCCAACAGGACCACGTCCGGCTGCAGCTGGGCAAACTGAACCAGCGCGGCGCGCCCGTTGGCCGCGGTCCCGACGACCTCCAGCGCCGGGTCCGCGGACAGCTCCTCAGCCACCGCCCGGCGGAACGCGGCCGCGTCATCGACAACCAGGATGCGGATCTTGGCCATGTCACAGCTCCCCGAAAATGCCGAGGAGAGCGCGCCGAGCGAGGAAAGTTTCGCGAGCGAGCGGTTTCGTGGCACGCTCGTTGGCACCGGTGCCGTGGGATCGGAGTTGGTCCCGTTTGGTGTTGGCGCAAAACCGCCAGGGCGCACCGTTGGCATCCCCGACCGATATCCCCCGGCTGCGCGTATTACCGATAATGGGGCGCACGGTTCGGGGATCAAGTGTCATCGCGCACCTGGGATCCCGCTTTGTGGCGCGACGCATCGGATCGCCCGCGCTCGGTGTGACGGAGATTCGCTCTCCGCGGGTGGGTACAGCGGTGCTTGTTTCCTAGGGCGCAGTTCCTCGAAGTGTGGGCCGGCGCGAACGGAACACGGACCGAATCGCGGCCAACGGAACACACCTTGCACATTGGCGCAAATTCTCATGGCGGAAACGATTCAGCTGCGTGGACCGAAGCATAATTTCAGAATGAGTTTGGAAAATGCA
>DASWYH010000058.1:0-3528 GCA_036405095.1 Gemmata sp.
GACCGAACGCCTGCACGACCGGGTTCAGCTCCAGCGCCGCGAACGCGGGCGGCGCGGGGGTGCCCTCCGCGCGCCACCCGAACACCGTCGTGTGCCCGTCCACGTACCACACCGACCACTGGTCCCAGTGCGGGACCAGCCGGAGGGCCGCCAGCTGGGCCATGAGCCGCAGCGACTGGGTGTCCCTGGCGCCCGCGTAAATGGCCACGTACTCGGCGCCGCGGGCCTTCAGGACCGCCGCCGCGGTTGCCGCGGCCTCTGGAGTGGGTTCCTCTGTCACCTTGCCGATCAGCCCCAGCCCCTTGCGCACGGCGAGGTAGTCCGCGAGTTCGTGCCGGTGGTGCCGGAACCGCGAATCGAGGAACACCTTCTCCTTGGGCGCGTACCACGCGATGTAGTTCGCCAGGTCGGTGCTGGCGACGAACCCGTGGGCCTCGGCCGGGAGCGCGCCGGACTCGCGCCACTCTTTGAACTGCTCGGCCGCCCGCACCAGCGCCGGGTCGGGCTCGACCCCCCACGTGACCCGCCGCGCGTCCACCGGGTTCGGCGAGTCCGGGTGGACCCACCCGGGGTACGCCAGCACGCCCAGCGCGCACACCGCGAGCACACACAGGATGCGCCCGCCCGACGACCCGATCAGCAGCAGCCGGGTTTGCGGGTCGCCCAGCGTTTTGAGTTCGGCCCTCGCGCTGAAGGCGTTCAACTGCGCGGCCACGAGCGGCACCGCGACGAGGACGAAGAACGGGATCGTGTACAGGCTGAACAGGCTCAGGACGGCGAACCCGAGCCAGAGCGCGATGTGGCCGATGCGGACCCGCGCCGGGCCCAGGCCGAAGATCACCGCGCCGCCCGTGAACAGCAGGACGTAGGCGAGGCCGTTCAGGTTGCGCCCGAGCGACTCGTACTTGATGTAGTCGCCGTCGGTCGGGGCCAGCAGCAGTTGCCGCAACCGCGGGTCCGCCTCGGCCCCGGGCGCCCCGGTCAGCTCGAACGGCAGCTCCCAGATGAGCATGTGGTGCGGCGTGAGGGTGCAGGCGAGCACGCCGACCCCGAGCGCCTTTGCGAGGGTGAGGGTGCCGGGCAGGCGCCCGATCGGCTCGTTGTCCGGGGTCTCGAGCGGCTCGTCGGGGGCGTTGAAGCCGTACTTCTGAATCAGGTCGCCGAGCACCAGGAGCGCGAGCGCGAGCGGCCCGACGAAGAACCACTGGTCCGCGTTCGCCCACACCCAGAACGTGACCCCGATCGCGATCAGGAACCGGCGCGGGTCTTTCTTGTGCGGCACCCGGAACAGGATGAACAGGGTGACCGCGAACAGGAACATCGACACGACCAGCGGGCGCAGGGTGAACTGGGGCGCGCACGCGAGGACCCCCACACACGCCACCGCGGCCCACGGCCAGAGTGAAAAGTGGGGCCGCCGGATCGCGATCAGGAGCCCGAACGTCAGCGCCACCAGCAGCGCCTTGGCGGCCACCAGCACCTGCCCCGTGCCCCCGTAGAGGAGGTACGCGAACGCGTCGGTGAGCCAACTGTGATTCACCCAGGTGCGGCCCCCGGTGCTGTAGCTCAGTGGGTCGCTGCCGCCCGGGACGTACGCGCCCGCGAACAGGCGCTTCCCGGCCCCGAGGTGGACCCACAGGTCCGAGTTGCGCGCCAAGAACGACGCGAGCGCGAGCGCGAGCGCGAGCACCAGCCCCACGAGCGCGGAATCGATCCCGCTGTACCACGCCGGCCACCCCGCAGGCCGGGGAGCGGGCGCCGGATCGGTGGGCACGGGGCTCGGCATCGGCTGCTCGTCCGGCACTGGTGGGCCGGCGCCCGGGGTCCCGTCACGGGGCGGCGGCGGCGGCGGGGGAGCGGACAGCTTCACGATGAACCTCGTCGCGAACAACAGCGCGTGTGGAGTCACGCTAGTGCTTCCACAAGTACGGTCAAGCCGCGCCGCGGGTTCGTTCCCGGCCTGCGGGGCACGGGGCCGTTTCTTTCCCGCCCGCCGGGCGCCGATCTTCATCGCGCAGCGGAGCGGCGACAGCGGCGGGGGGAGGGCCGGGGGGCCGCGCGCACGCGGGCAACCGCACCACTTCCCTCTTCCGTCGCGATCCGCTCTTGAGGACCGACAGCAACTGGAGCACCGGTGGCCCGAGCTGCACGCGCGCCCCGGCCTTCGGCCCTCGGGGCGCCTTCCGTGTGCCGCCGAGCGGCGCCGCAACGAGGACCGTGCACCCGACCAGACCCACCTCGCCGCCGCACGCGCGCCCGGCGCCGGCTCCTTTCGCACTCCGCCAGCTCCGGCCCCGGGCGCTTCTCAGCCCCTTCGCCGAGAGCGGCGGGTTCCGGTCACCCTCCTGACACGAATGTCGCTGCGGGCGTTTCCGCTTTCGGTCTCCGGGGCTTGTTGGTGACGAGCCACCACGCGCCGGCGCCCGCGACCGCTGCGAGCGCCGGCGCCAGTAACGCAGGTGCTCCGCGTGGTGCTCGACCCCGCGGTTGCCATCACCACGCGGAGCATCAGTTCTCCCCGGCGCGGTAGCGGACTCCTGCCCCCTTGCGCCGGTCCCCCTGTGACCGCAGCTTAACCGGGGCGGATGAATCGTGCGCGACCTCTCGATAAGAACGGATTTAGCTTCGCGCCCGGTGGTCGCTCAGGAGGCTTAACGATGCCCCGGCTCCGCAAACCTTCTCTCGGCGCCGTGCGCGAGTTCCTCGCGGCGCAGTCCGCTCTGGAGTTCGCGTACCCGGGCGTGGGGGCCACCGCGACCGAACCGCCCGCCCGGTACGTCGTGGACCGCACCCGCGCCAAGATCGGCGAAGGCGAAGGGGCGTTCCGCGCCGCGAAGGGGGCGCTCGCGCGGTGGGACCACTTCAAGCTCGGGTGGGTCGAGCCCGCGCCCCCGGGTGTCCCGATTGCGGTCGGGCGGTGCGTCGCGGTACTCGCCCACGTGATGGGTCTCTGGTGGGTCAACGCGTGCCGGATCGTGTACACCGTTGACGAGACCGGGGCAGGGGGGGCGGTGTCGCGGTTCGGGTTCGCTTACGGGACGCTCCCCGGGCACGCGGAATCGGGCGAGGAGCGGTTCCTGGTCGAGTTCGCCCCCGATGGCTCGGTGAGTTACGACATCACCGCGTTCTCGCGCCCGAACCACCCGCTGGCCCGGTTGGGCTACCCGTTCACGCGGCGCACGCAGAAGCGCTTCGCACGCGACTCCGTGGCCGCGATGACGCGCGCCGTGGGTCCGGGGTGACGCGCCGCGCCGGGCGCTCCGAGCCCCCGGAGGGCGTGCGCCCGGCCCTCATCTCCACGAGCGCGTACCCCAGGCGCGCGAGGTCCGATTGCGGGGGTGACCGGACCCCGGCGGGCACCTCCGGGCTCCCGTGTGCCACCGCCCGCCGGCCGGGCATGTCGGTATTATTTGTGCTCGTCGATATTGATTTTGTGTTGGTGATATTAAAGCGTTTGAGACGTAAGGTGAACACGATACCGGCGCCCCGCATGACGCGGCGCGCTCCGGGCGGTAGCATGAACCGTAT
>DASWYH010000059.1:0-1512 GCA_036405095.1 Gemmata sp.
GCGGATCAGCGCGTGGGTGACCGACCCGCCGAGCCGGTAGCCGCCTGTGCAGACGGGCGCCAGGTCCAGCCCGAACCGCGGTAGCTGATCGACCAGCCCGCCCTGCCAGCCCGACGCCCGACCGCCCAAATCGACCCCGGCGAAGTCGCAGAAGACGGTTCCCAGCTCGGGCGCGGCGTCGAAGAGCGCGCCCTGGGCCGCCAATTTGTCCGCCGCCCACCAGTCGTCCGAGTCCAGAAACGCGATCCGCTCGCCCCGGGCGGCACGGATTCCCGTGTTTCGGGCCGCGGGCAACCCGCGGTTCGATTCGTGCCGGATCAGACGCACCGCGGGACCGAGGGCGGCGACGAGGTCGCCCGAGCCGTCCGCGGAACCGTCGTCAACAACGATGACCTCGTGCCGCACCCCCTGCTGGCCCAGCGCGGACGCGACCGACCGCGCGATGTACCGCGCCCCGTTGAACACCGGGATGACGACGCTGAACGAGGGATCGGTCACGGGGCCTCCGGTCGGGGCGGGTGGTCACGAGTGCCGCTTGAGCTTCCGCACCAGCGCGCCGGGGAACCCGGTCACCAGTTGCCGCAACGTCGGTTCGGACCCGAGCGACCCGCGCACGATGTTCTCGTGGACCAGTTCGAGCGGGCACGCGCTCGCGATCTCGTGTTCGGTGCGGAACTCCGGGCGCTGGCTCAGCAGCTCCTCGCGCACGAAGAGGTACACGTTCTGCCGGTACCACCACTCGACGCGGCCGTCGCGCCACACCCGCGGGCGGACCGGATCGAGCCGCACGAACCCGTGGGCCGCGAACAGCGCCCGCCAGTACGGCGGCCACTGCTCGTTGATGTGGTTGACCCCGCCCTGGCCGGGCACCGCCGCGGAGAACAGCACGACCGGGGCCGCCCCCGTCAGCATGGCGACGAACGGGGCCGCCGAAGCTTCGGGCAGGTGCTCCGCCACCTCCAGGCACGTGACCAGATCGAACCGGCGCCCCGGGTGCGGGGCGGTCGCCAGGTCCGCGGGCCGGAACCGCTCGGCCGGGATGAGCAGATCGGTGCGGAGCACGTAATCGCCGTCCATGCCGAGGTAGTCGGTGACCCCGGCCCTCGCGAACTCCGCGAGCCACGTGCCCAGCCCGCACCCCACGTCGAGCACGGAGGCCGGCTTCACGAAGTCCATCACCAGCGGCACGATGACCGCGGCCGAGCGCGACGACCCGTCCGCGAAGCCGCGGTGGAAGGCCACATCGTAGGGCGTCGCGGGCGGTGTTGGCGTGTCCGTCGTCATAGCGGTCGGAGCTCCCAGGTCGCGGGCCACCAGATGCTGCCCGCGTTCGGCGGCGGCAACCGCCCGGTGCCGAACACGTCGGCCGGGATCACGGTCAGCTCGGCCGCGTTGTGGATCACGTCGAAATCGCGGAGCTGGTTGCCGAAGTACAGGTCCACGGTGTAGGTGCCCGGCATGAGCGGCACGTTCGGCAGCCGCCCGGCGATGGTCCCGGCGGCCAGCGGGCGG
>DASWYH010000060.1:0-2678 GCA_036405095.1 Gemmata sp.
CTGGGCGACCACCTCACAGACGGTTCGGGTGTCCCCGGGCAGCCGGCGGGGGGAGTAGTGGTGACAGGCCACCAGCCCCCACAGCTCCGTGCCCGACAGGAGCGACAGCGACATGGTCGCCGTCACCCCCATGTTCGTCAGGTACTCGACGTGGATCGGGGACACCGCCCGGAGGGGGCAGTGCGTCAGATCGACCGAACCGGCGCCGGTTCCCGGGGGCACGAGCGGCACCGCCGGCGCGGCGGCGTCCGGGATGACCCGGACCCACACCTTCTTGTAAATCTCGCGGGCGGGCGCGGGGATGTCGGCGGCCGGGTAGTTGAGCCCGAGGTACGCCGGCAGCCCGGCCCGGGCGGCCTCGGCGACCACCTCCCCGCTGTGGTCCGGGTGGAACCGGTACACCATGACCCGGTCGAACCCGGTCAGCATCCGGACCTCTTCGGCCAACCGGGCGCACAGGTCCGGCACCCCGTCGGACACGCGCAGCCGCTCGATCGCGTGCTTCATCAGGGCCAGGTCGGCCGCCCCGGTGGCGCCCGCGGCCGGCTCGGCGGTGACGATCAGGTGCTCGCCGGCCGTGTGGGCGGTCAGGTGGACGGTTCCGGCGGGGGCGCCGGTCGGAAGCGGGCCGACCGGGAACGGGTTGCCCTCCAGGCCCCCGCCCGCGGCGCGGGCCCCGATCTCGTCGGCGCGCTCCGGCCCGACGACCGCGGCCAGGTCACGGCCGATCGCGGCGCGAGCATCGAGCCCGATCCAGTGCGAGAGGTTGTCGCTGGCGTGCGTGATCCGCCGGTCGGAGCGCCGGGCGACGAGGACCGCGCCGAACGGCTGGATGGCGGCCGGCGCGTGGACCGGCTCGCGGTCACAGTTCGTGAGATCGACCGGGGGCAACGGCCCGTCGGGCTGCGTCAGCGGGCTCTGCGGGTCTACCATGGTCCGGTGCCCGAGCGGCCGTTCCGGGCACCGCGCGGGCCGCTGGGAGATAAGGTGGATTTATGAACAATGTAGCTGCCGGGTGGGACCCAAGCAAGCACTATCATACGATTGCGGACGGCCCGACCGGGTAAGACGGGGACCGGCTGAGATCCGAGGACCCGGACCGGGGCGCGAACCCGAGCGCCCCGGTGAGGCGCAACCGGGGCGCCCCTGAGCCCCGCGCCCCCGGTACAATCTCTTCGAGCGCCCGAAACGAGCGAGGTAGACATGGCGACCCGACGAGAGTTCGTAACCACCGCCGCGGCGGCCGTTCTGGCCCGGTCCGGCCTCCTGACCGCGGCGGCCCCCGGACCCATCGCCGAGGTCCCCGCCGACAAGCCGATCCGCGTCGGCATCCTCGTCTTCCCCCGGATGGACCAGATCGACCTGACCGGCCCGTTTGCCGTCCTGTCCCGGCTGCCGAACGCGACCGTCAAGCTGCTGGGGAAGGCGACCGACCCGATCCGCGACTACCGCGGGCTGGGCCTCATCCCCGACGCCAAGCTGGCCGACGCCGGCGCGCTCGACCTGCTCGTCGTCCCCGGCGGCCCGGGGCAGGAAGACCTGATGGACGACGAGGCGGTCCTTTCGTTCCTCGCCAAGCGCGCCGAGGGGGCCGCGTGTGTGTTCTCGGTTTGCACCGGGGCGCTGGTGTGCGGCGCGGCCGGGCTGCTCAAGGGGAAGAGGGCGACCACGCACTGGGCGTCGGTGCAGTTCCTCAAGTACTTCGGGGCCACCTTCGTGGACGAGCGGGTGGTCGCGGACGGGAAACTGGTGAGCGCGGCCGGGCTGACTGCCGGGATCGACGGGGCGCTGCGGGTCGCGGCCCTGTTGCGCGGCCCTGCGGCGGCGCAGGCGATCCAGCTCGACATCCAGTACGCGCCGGAGCCGCCGTTCGACTGCGGGCACCCGGACAAGGCCCCGAAGGAGATCGTCGCCCGGCAGCGGGCCGCGTTCCGCCCGCTCACCGAGAAGCGGCAGGCGACGGCGAAGAAGGTGGCGGCCCGGCTCGGCGTTCGGGTGGACGACTGAGCACGGGAACCGAAGGACCCGGGTGGCGCCGCGCGGACCCGGGGAACCCTTATCCCGTAACGACCTCGGCCGCGATCTCGAAGGAGCGCAGGCGCGCCGCGTGGTCGTAGATCTGCCCGGCGAGGATCAGCTCGTCCGCCCGCGTCTCCGCCACGAACTGCTCCAGCCAGCGCCGCACCGCCTCCGGTCCCCCGACCGCCGAGCACCGGGTCATCCGCTCCACGTGCGCGCGCTCGTGCGGGAGCCACAGCCGGTCCATCGACGCGACCGGCGGCGGCAGCAGGTCCGGGGTGCCGCGCACCAGGTTCAGGAACTGCTGCTGGGCCGACGTGAACAGCCGCCGGGCCTCGGCGCCGGTGCCCGCCGCGAACACGTTCGCCGCGACCATGACGCGGGGCCGGTCCAGGCCCTCCGACGGCTCGAAGTGCCGGCGGTAGAGGGCCAGCGCCTCGTGCAAGTAATCGGGCGCGAAGTGGGAGGCGAACGCGAACGGGAGCCCCCGCTCGGCCGCGAGCCGGGCGCTGTAGTCGCTCGACCCGAGCAGCCAGATCGGGACGCCGAGGCCCTCCCCCGGCACCGCGTGGACCCCGTTGCCCGGCCCGCCCGGTTGGAAGTACGCCGCCAGTTCCCCCAGGTCCTGGGGGAACCGGTCGCCGCCCCCGCCGAGGTGC
>DASWYH010000061.1:0-1857 GCA_036405095.1 Gemmata sp.
GAGGGGGCCGGGGGGTAGGTCGGGGGAGCGCTCCGACGCGATCCCCCGGAGCCCTTGCAGCCCGGTCCCGCGGATGAGTCGGTGCAGCACCGTTTCGGCCTGATCGTCGGCGGTGTGTGCGGTCGCGATCCAGTCGGCGCCCGTTTGTTGGGCAACGGCGGTAAAGAACTCGTACCGGACCCGGCGGGCCGTCGATTCGAGGTTGTCGCCGGCCGCGAGTGCGGCTACGTCGGCACTCAGGAGGCGGAACGCCACACCCGCACCGGCACAGAGGTCGCGCACGAACGCCTCGTCGGCGTCGGACTCGGCGCCGCGGAGCCGGTGGTTCACGTGCGCTACGACTAGCGCGCGGCCCGTCGCGTGGAGGGCATGAAAGAGGGCCACGCTGTCCGCGCCGCCGGAGACCCCCACAATCCCCAACCCGGGGTGGGTTACCGCGAACCGCCGCACTTCCCGAACGACGCGCGTCACGCTCGCTCCCGTGATTGGGTAGAATGCCGAGATATCATCCTGACGTGCCCGCGGAATCGGTTAAAGTCCGCTTGCGTCGGGACCAGTCGGAGGCTATCCGTGCAACCCGAACAGCCTAATACGACCGGCGACGACGCGCCCCCGCTCGTGGACCCGGTGCCGCGGGCGCGGCCCCGGCGCCCGATGACCCGGCTCGTGCGCGCGGTGCTGGTCGCGGTCGGGGTCGCGCTGCTCGCGGTCTTCGCCGCCGCGGTGACCATCAACCCGTACGGCGTGAACGGCGGCGCGAAGAAGATGTCCACGCACACGCAGCTCGGGCTGCCCCCGTGCAACTTCGCGGAGATGTCGGGCAAACCGTGCCCGTCGTGCGGGATGACAACCAGCTTCGCCCTGCTGGTTCGCGGGGACGTGTCCAATTCGCTCCGTGCGAACTGGGTCGGTACGCTGATTTGTATCACCTGGGCGCTCACGATGGTGTGGGCGCTGGGCAGCGCGCTGAGGGGGCGCCTGCTGCTCATCCCGCGCCGCCGCGGGGCCGGGGAGGCGATCTTCACCACCATTACGGGGGTGATCGTCGTGCTGATGCTCACGCGCTGGGGAGCGCTGCTGATCTGGGGTTAGCAACAGCCGGTGCGAGCGGAACAGCCGACAACGGGACCGGCCGAGTGCCGTTCTGGTCGTTTCGGCCCGCGCGCACATTCATTTAAGGGGGTTCACGGATGAACCGTAGTACAGCCGGAAAGTGGGCCCGCCGGGCGGTCTGGGGGGGCGTCATCGCGGTGCTCTCGATCGGGTGCAGCCCCCTCAACGTCATCGGGTTCATCTTCGCTCCGGAAGACAAGGTGGCCGCCCCATACCCGCTCACCTTCGACAAAGAGGGACCGAAGAAGGACAAGGACGAGGTGGTGGTGGCGCTGCTGCCGTACGTCGCCCCTGGGAGCGGCCCGCAGTTCGCGACCACCGCGAACGACTTGGCCGACAAGCTCGCGCGCCAGTTGCCCGTGATGGCCAAGGAGAACAAGGACAAGCGCAAAGTGAAGGTGCTCACGCAAACGCAGGTGGACAAGTTCAAAATGGCGAACCCCAACTGGAAGCAGATGGGCGCCGGGGAGATCGGCGAGAAGCTCGGCGCGGATTTCGTGCTGGAGATCTGGCTCGACAAGATGCGCCTGTACCAGCCGCGGAGCGAGAACAGCATCTACGAGGGGCGGGCCGAGGTGTTCGTGAGCATCTACGAGATCAAGGCCGAGGGCGGCGAACTGAAGGCCAAGTACCCACTCTCGTTCGCGTACCCGAAGACGATCCGGTCCGTCGAATCGTACCCGTCCGAGAGCGCGTTCAAGGCGCTGTTCGTCGAGAACCTCGCCACGGAAATCGCCAAGATGC